>CALJKZ010000198.1 GCA_937983085.1 uncultured Gemmatimonadales bacterium | reverse complement strand
CTTGCTCAGCCCCTCGAGATGGATCAGCGGGTGATCGGCCATCGTTGGTACTCCAGTGTGGATACGGATCGACGAGGTCGTCGGTAGTAGCGTCGGTGGTATAGACGAGAGAAGGCCCGGATTAGTTGCAGCCGCCCGGGACCCCGCCCCTCGACCGTCGCCGCCGGGCAAAGTGTCTACTGCCACCGCTTAGGGCCTCGAGAGGAGGCACCCATCCGTCGCGGACCGTCAGATGTCGTCCTCCCCGGTCAACGCTCCGAGGTATCCTTCTGCCCGCTCCGAGACCCGCTGGGCGCCCTCCAGGAGCAACCGGACCCCATCCACGGCCCGGGTGCGATCCTGGGGTCGCAAAGCCTGAAGGATCTCGTCCACTTTCGCCGGGTCCAGGTCGGACGACGCCTCCTTGATTCGCTGCCCCACGTCCGTGAGGCGGACGTTCATGACCCGCCGATCGTCGGGGTCTCGGCTCCGTCGGACGCACCCAACCGATTCCAGCCGTTTCAGATTCAGGGACATGGTGGAGGGGGTCACGCCGAAAAACTCTGCGAGTTCGCCCACCATGGTGGGGTCGGTGTGGTGGAGCTGCCTCAGGATTCGGGCCTGGTCCGCGGACACCCCCACCGTCGCCTCGCCGTCCTCGACACGCGCTGCCCGGCATGCCTCCGTGAGGGCCTGGAGCCCCCGACGCACGACATCTGCATCGGCCAGGGACATGGCCACCTCCTATTATTTTGATTCGTCACATTAATATAATTATCTGTGCGATACGGAGCCAACCTCTCCACCGACGTCGCCAAACACCTCGTGAGGGCGCGCGTCCGGGCTCGGGCCCCCTCCGGCGCAGCCGTGGTGACCACACTCCGCCGCCGAGAGACGCGAGAGTTTGGGATGCGGACGATGGACAGAGTACCTTGGTGATCGTCACCGCAGGACGAGGCTGAGCAATCAGATGGCGCGCCTGCACGTCGGACCCGACCGGATTCCGCGCGATGCTCGATTGGACCAACAACCCAGAGGCCTGGATCGCCCTCCTGACGCTCACCGTCCTGGAGATCGTCCTCGGCATCGACAACATCGTCTTCGTCGCCATCCTGGCCGAGCGGGTGAAGGAGAGTGCGAGGGCTCGGGCCCGCCGGGTGGGGCTGGCCATCGCCATCACCACCCGCATCCTCCTCCTCTTCTCCATCACGTGGATCATGGGGCTCACCGAGCCCCTCTTCTCCACCCTCGGGCGGGAGATCTCGGGCCGGGACCTCATTCTCATCGCCGGAGGCATGTTCCTCCTCTTCAAGGCCACGCGGGAGATCCATCACAAGCTGGAAGGAGAGGAGGGTGGCCACGGGACCGCCGCGAAGGCCGCGTCCTTCACCAGTGTCATCATCCAGATCGCCCTCCTGGACATCGTCTTCTCCCTCGACTCGGTGATCACCGCAGTGGGGCTCGCAGAAGACCTTCCGGTGATGGTCCTCGCCATCCTCATCGCGGGCTTCGTCATGATCGTCTCCGCCGAGGGCCTGAGCGCCTTCGTGAACCGACACCCCACGGTGAAGGTGCTGGCTCTTTCCTTCCTGCTTCTCATCGGCATGTCGCTGGTGGCGGAGGGGATGCACCAGGAGATCCCCAAGGGCTACATCTACTTCGCCATGGGCTTCTCCATCTTCGTGGAGATGATCAACCTCCGGGCGAACCGACGATCGGATCCCGTCAAACTCCGGGAGTCTACGCCCGGGGATTGATCACCCCCCCGGACGAAGAAGAGGGCGCCACCCCGCGGGTGACGCCCTCTTCGACTTCATCGACGTGCGGCTGCGGAGCTACATGCCCGCGACGCCCGCATCCTGGCCTTCCGAAACGATGAAGTAGAGCCACATGCCCACAGCCGTGTGGCCGGCGATGTAGCACACCATCGAATAGTCACCCGCCTCGCTGGCGACGAAGGTGATGGTCTCCGACTCACCCGGCATGGTGGCGTCCACCATGGACTGCGGGTTCTCGGTGATGGCGCCCTCGAACACCGGCTCCGGGGTCGGCGGCACGGCGAAGTTGGTCAGCTCCCGAGAGATCCCGAGGCTGTGCGCCATGTTGGGATCGGAGTTGGACAGATTCACCGTGACCGTATAGCCGACCGGCACGGTGATGGCCCACTCACCGCGGACGGCGCCGTTGTAGTTCCAATAGTTGTTCTCGGGGGTGGTCCCGGCCTCGATGTCCAGCGTGACCGTCATGGCGTCGTGATCAACCTGATACCACTCGGGCATGCTGAGCTCTCCACCCGGAATCTCGGGTCCGGCAGGCGCAGCGGCCGGCGGCGGGGTTGCCGCGTCGTCTTCGGTGGAGGACGTGTCGGCCGGCTCGCCCCCGCCACAGGCGGCGAGCAGAAAACCGGCCACAGGAATGAGTTTGTAGGCCTTCATTGTGGATCCTTTCGTTGAGGCCCCGTCGCGTCGTCCTCTACGAGGCCTTGAGTTCGTGAAAAATGGTACAAGCGCCATCGCCCACTTGTTCCTTCCGTCTCGACACCAGACGTTCCAGTCAGTTCGCCACTCTTCCACATCCTGCCCGACCCATCGATGGGGCGAAGGACCGGTCGCTCATGGATTCCTCCTGGCGTCGACCCGCAGTTTGGGCGCTTCTCCCCATGTTCGTCGTGGCGCTCGCCGCCAGCCCCGGGCAGGCGGCCGGTCAGGAGGCTACTCCCTCCATGGACGACCTCGCCGTCCTGGTGGGGTGCTGGGAGGGGGGAATGGGGCCGGTGCAGATGCGGGAGCAGTGGTCGGATGCCGAAGGCGGCGTGATGCTCGGCACCACGCGCTACTTCCGGGAAGGCGTCCTGGTCAGCTTCGAGTTCGGACGCATCGTCGCCACCGACACGGCCATCGTACTCTGGCCGTATCCCGGCGGGCAGCAGTCGCCCAGAGGATTTCCACTCGTGCGTGGCGGAACCGAGGTGACTTTCGAGAACCTCGAGCACGATTTTCCGGTGCGGATCATCTACCGGGTGCAGGACGACGACCACCTCGCGCCACGGATCGAGGGGTCGGACGGAGACGGGCGCGGATGGGAGTTGGTGCGCACGGCCTGCACCCCCGGATAGCGGAAACACACCGGCCCGGTCGCCTTCGAAGGGCGACCGGGCCGGGCAGGTCGGGATTCGGCTCCGCGGCTTAGTCGGCTACGGCCACCAAGACCGGGCCGCCGGGCGGAGAGGCGCTCTCACCAGCGCCGAGATCCTCCGCCATCCGTCGAAAGAGGCACGCCACTCGCACGTCGCCTTCTCCCTCCACCCGGATCGCCGTCCGGAGCAGAAATCGGATCCTTTCTTCCACGTTCATCATCATCGTCGTCACCGCTGCGTCGAACCGAACCCCACCCTCGTCATCCACCCATCGCCCCTACCTACGAGCACATCCTCCGCGGGTTTCACCCGCCGCCGGAGAATCGGGGCTTCGCCGTGTCACCGTCCTCGATGTCACGACCTCCTCACACCCTGAGACGCCGCCACGGGAGATTCCGTTGCACCCCGAAGACGGCGGTCAGCGAAAGCCGTGATGCGACCGCGGAGTCGAAGGGTCGGGAGCCGGCGGGTTCCAGCGCCCCGATTCGACGTCCAGCCAACGGTCGAAGAGGGCGTCGGAGTACGACGGCCCGAACGCGGGTCCGGCCATGGACCGGCCGGTCTCCGCCATGACGGCGGAATAGCCGCCGCGGGCCACGGTCACCAGTTCGACCAGGCCCTGGTAGGCCGCGCCGAAGTCGGCCGCCTCGAAGGTCACCCGTTGGTCGGCGTAGTCGATGCCGGGTACGCCCTCCAGGACCGACAGATCCGCAGGCGGAACCGCGTGCAGCTGCGCGGTGACCGGCTCCTCGAGCCGCATGGAGGAGGCCCTCCGGTACCCCTCGACGGCTCGACGCGCCCCCGCCCGCAGCTCCGCTCGAGCCTCATCCACGGGAAGAGGCTCGGCCGACGAAGCCGAGGTAGCCGTCTTCACGACGACCATCTCCACCCAGGGCATGGGGCCTTCCAGGTCGGCGGCGAGCCGATCGTCGCCCGATGCGAAGATCACGGGCACACCCACCCGACCCCACGAATACCCGACGATCTCGGTCTCCGTGACCGCCATCCCGTTCAGCACGAAGTCGATTCCCAGGGTGTAGGTATGCGACGCGAAGCCGCCACTCCCCGTCTTGGCATGCATGCCCACCACGGCCACCGCGTCGTAGACCCCGGCCTCGGTGAGGTCGACGTAGGCATCGAACGCTTCGTCGCGACTCACGAGCTGGGCGCGTTCGTCGAGCTGGTCCAAAAGGAGGTCGGGCTCCGGGTTCCCACTGCCGTGCCCATCGACGATGTGGACCTCGTCGGCACCACCGTCGAAGAGCCCCGCGACCACCGCGTTCACGTCACCGGTGAGGTACGTCCGCCCCACCGCGTACCGCTCCGGATGAGCGAACCGGAAGGTGTTGGGATCGGATTGGCCCGTGAGCCCTTCCATGTCGTGGTAGACCAGCACGCGCACGATGCCGTCCTCGTCGTCGGCGGGCGCGGACACGACGCGGCCTGGACGATCGGCGGCTTCGCCACCGCAGCCCGGGATCGCGCTCGAGCAGACGACGATGAGGAGCCGTCTCAGCGCGACTCCGACGTGCCAAGGCCTGCGCTCTTCGGTGGTCCGTACCTCCCTCACCTCTCCCACCCGGTCCACCCAGGACCGTGGACCGGTTGACCCGGCATGGCGCCCGTATGCTCTCCGTCGGTGACGACCGGGACTCCGTTCACGAGGACGTGTCGGACACCGGTGGAAAGCTGGTGCGGATCGTCGTACGTGGCGTGATCGGACACGGTTTCGGCGTCGAAGACCACCACGTCGGCGAAGTATCCCTCCTCGAGGAGACCGCGGTGGCGGATGTTCAGACGGGTCGCCACCGCCGACGACATCTTGCGGACCGCGTCTTCCAGGGGAAGGACTCCCTCGTCCCGGACGTACCTCCCGAGGATGCGGGTGAAGGTGCCGTAGGCGCGTGGATGGGCGAGACCGGTTGCCGTCGTGGGATCCATCCCTCCTGCGTCCGTGCCGAACTTCATCCACGGCTGCTGGAGCTGCATGGCCACATTCTCCTCACTCATCAGGAAGTACATCGTCGAGACCCGCTGACGCTCCGCGAGCACGATATCCATGGCCGTGTCGATCCAGTCCTTTCCCATGGCTTCGGCGATGTCGGCCAGCCACCAGCCGCGGTACTGCTGGAGCTCGGGGCGATTGAGGCCGAGGAGCATGGTGCCTTCCGCGGTGGCGAGGGAGCAGAACGCCTCCCAGGGCTCGGTCTGGACCTCCATCTCCTGGCGGATCCGGGCTCGCATGGCCGGGTCGGCCAGGTTCTCGAAGAGCTGACCGTCCGCAGACGCCCACGGCGGGAAGCAAGCGTCGAGTCCGGTCCCCCCGGCCGTGTACGGGTACATGTTGGCCTGGACGTCGACTCCGGCCGCCCGAGCGGAGTCGATCTTCGCCACGGCCAACGCCGCCTTGTGCCAGTTCCTCTGTCCTGCGGCCTTGAGGTGATAGATCTCCACGGGGACTCCGGCCTGGGTACCGATCTCGATGGCCTCGTCGATGCCCTCGAGGAGGTGGTCGGCCTCCGAGCGCAGGTGCGTGATGTAGACGCCGCCGAAGGGAGCGGCGGCGGTATTGATGGAGATGAGCTCGTCGGTGGACGCGAAGTTGCCAGGCGGGTAGACGAGAGCCGACCCGATCCCGAAGGCACCGTCGCGCATGGCCTGTCGGACCGCTTGCTGCATGGCTCTTCGCTCGGCGCTCCCGGCGGCGCCCATGGCCATGCCCATGCCGTACACGCGGATGGTCGAGGCCCCGACGAAGGAACCGAAGTTCACCGACGAGCCATGGTCCTCCATGGCCTGCATCCAATCCCCGAAGGTCTCGAACTGGGTCACACCCACCTGGGTGCCGGCCCCCTCGAGCATGGCCGGACTCGACGGGCCGTTGGTGGTGGACTCGCCCATGATCTCGGTGGTGACGCCCATGGTCACCTTCGATACGACGCGGCCGTCTCCGTTGCCGAGGAAGGCGAATCGAGAATGGCTCTGGATGTCGATGAAGCCGGGAGCCACGACCAAGCCCGCCGCGTCGATGCGGGTGCCGGCCGGAGCGTCGCGCAGAACTCCGGGCCGGGTCACCGCCACGATCCGGTCACCTCGGATTCCGACGTCCCCGGGGTACCACGCATTGCCGGTGCCGTCGATGATCCGCCCGCCCTCGATGACCACGTCGTATTCGCCGGGGGCCGTGGGGGTGGGTACCGGGGCAGGCACTGCGGCCGGGGCTCCGGACGAGCACGCCGCCACGGCGAGGGAAAGGACGACGGGGAGACCGGCACGAGCACGGCCGAGGGGATGAGACATGGAG
Source organism: uncultured Gemmatimonadales bacterium (assembly GCA_937983085.1). Lineage (GTDB taxonomy): Bacteria > Gemmatimonadota > Gemmatimonadetes > Longimicrobiales > Gaopeijiaceae > UBA2589. The sequence goes on along the minus strand of CALJKZ010000198.1, from coordinate 12,966 downwards.
CGTCGCGGCTGGAGCAGCAGGAGAGGACGTCGACGAATTAGTCGCCGTCGGGAGACCCGTCAACCGAGGGGGTCAGCGCTCCACGACCGAGAGAAATTGGCGGACCCGTTGGCGGCCAGGGCCGTGGTCCTCTTGATCAATGCGGCTCAGACCTCGGTGGATTCACCCGGCTCGTCGCCGGTGACGGTGCGGACGTGTGCGCGGATCCGATTCAGGTAATCCAGGAGGCGGCGGAGTTCGGCGTCCTCGAGTACGCCGGCGAGGATATCGTCCACGGCGTCCATGGGGCCGTCCAACCGGGCCAGGAGGTCGAGACCCTCGTCCGTGATCCGGCACCACACACGGCGCCGATCCTGGGTGCAGCGTTCCCGACACACCCACCCCTTCCGTTCCATCCGGTCGATGAGCCGAGTGACACCCGGCGTGCGCTCGATCATCCGCTCGGCCACGGACAGCGTAGGCAGACCGTCCTCGCCCGCACCCCGTAGAATCCGAAGCACGTTGTACTGCTGCAGCGTGACGCCTTCCGGCTCGAGCACCTGCGAGACGAAGCGCTTGGCGTCGTCCGCCGTGCGCAGGAGGGTCACGTAGGCCTCGTGGCTCTCCGAGCGGAAGGGACGGGACTGCTTGATGTCCTCGAGGATGCTGGTGGTCACGCGGCTACCTTCTGGGGGAAAGGGCGACAGCGATTCATTTATGGCGTCACCATTGAAGTTAGAACTTCTAAAGGTGAGTGCCACACTTACCTCCTCTCTATACTTTCCGTTCCACCCGATCCGGGCTTCGCGTCGACGCGATCTCCCCGGCCCGCCCTCCTTCGGCAACGAACCCATGCGTGTACGCCCCTACGCCTTCCTGAAGGTCGGTCAGCGCTGGATCAACATGGCCATGGTCACCGACATCGAAGACCACGGCGACAAGCTCGTGGTCTACGTCACAGCCGACATGGCTCGGTTGGCGAGCCTGGACGATCCATCGGCCATCGACGTGGCCCGACGCTTCTCCATCAAGGCTCCGGAGGAGGTGGAGAAGATCAAGCGATGGCTCCTCCTCCACGACGAGGATTGAGGCGTTAGAGGATCAGGGCCACGCCCACCACGGCGATGACGGCCACCGACACACCCACTTTGAGCCCCACGGCAACCGTTCGGGCCAGAACCACGCCCCACCCCACGCGAGCAGACTGGCGCAACGATCGGGTTTCGAACAGGGTGACGGCGCCGGCGCCGACGAAGGTCCCCACGAACGCGGTGATGACGGGCCCCACGATGGGCACGGGTACGCCGACGAAGAGACCCAGCAGACCCCCGACCACCGCGCCCCAGAACGCCCTCGTGGATCCCCCGTAGGCACGGCCGAACCGCGCGACGACCAGGAACTCGGCCAGTTCAGCCACGGCGGCCACGCCCGCCACCAGGAGCCCGACCGTCCAGCCGACTCCTCCCGCGAGAACGAGCGCCAGGGTGACGACGACGATGAACCAGAGACCCGGCAGGCCGAAGGGGATCATGACGACCCCCGCGACCATGGCGATGACGGCCAGAATGGAAATCCAGATGCTCATGGCGGCTCCCTGAAGGCTCTCCGGATGCTACTTTCGGAACCCCTCCTACCTCCAGACGGCCCATTGGCTCCGGGAGTTTCCTCATGACACGGAAGTCCCCACGGCCGCCCCCGCCCCTGGCGCTCGGCTGGCGGGAGTGGGCTGCCCTGCCCGACTTCGACGTGTCGGCCATCAAGGTCAAGCTGGACACCGGCGCGCGAACCTCCTCGCTCCACGCCTTCGACATGGACCGGTTCCAACGCGACGGCGTGGAGATGGTCCGCTTTCAGATTCTTCCCGAGCAGAGGTCCAGGGAGGGACGCGTCGGTGTCGAGGCCGAGGTGACCGACGAGCGCTGGGTCCGGAACTCCGGCGGCGGACGCGAGCTTCGACCGGTGGTCGAAACGCGGATCCGAATCGGGAAGGACGAATGGCGTATCGAGCTGACCCTCACGCGCCGGGACGAGATGGGCTTCCGGATGCTTCTGGGCCGACAGGCACTCCGCAATCGGGCCGTGGTCGATCCTGGCAGTTCGTATCGCGCCGGCCGAAGGAAGAAGAAAAGGAAGAAGCAATGACGACGCCGACCCCCAAAGCCCACGCAGCCGCGACTACCGTCGGCTGGCAGCCCCCGGAGATTCGACGGTGAAAATCGGCATCCTCTCCAGAAAAGCCTCGCTGTACTCCACCTCCCGCCTCCGGGAGGCGGCGGAGGAGCGGGGCCACGACGTCTCGGTCATCGATTTCCTCCGCTGCTCCCTCGGTCTCGCCGGAAAGAAGGGATCCATCAAGTACAGGGGAGACGACCTGCACGTGGATGCCGTGATCCCGCGCATCGGTGCGTCGGTCACCTTCTACGGAACGGCCGTGGTTCGGCAGTTCGAGACCATGGGGGTGTACACGCTGGCGAAGTCCGCGGCCATCGGTGTTTCGCGGGACAAGCTCTGCTCGCACCAGATCCTGGCCCGGGCGGGCATCGAGCTGCCGGTGACGGCCTTCGCGCGTTCGGTGAAGGACACCAACAGCGTCATCGAGATGGTCGGCGGAGCGCCATTGGTCATCAAGCTTCACGAGGGGACCCAGGGCAATGGGGTGGTACTGGCCCAGACGAAGAAGGCGGCGGAGTCGGTCATCGATGCGTTCCGTCAGTTGGACGCCAACATCCTCATCCAGGAGTTCGTGAAGGAGGCCGGAGGGAGCGACGTCCGGTGCCTCGTGGTCGGGGGACGCGTAGTGGCCGCCATGGTGCGCCATGCTGCCCCCGGTGACTTCCGGTCCAACCTGCACCGCGGGGGAAACGCCGAAGTCGCCAAACTCACCACGAAGGAGCGCCGCACTGCCGTGCGGGCGGCGAAGGCCCTCGGCCTGAACGTGGCGGGAGTCGATCTGCTCCGATCGGAGAGAGGACCGCTGGTGCTGGAGGTCAATTCCTCCCCGGGCCTCGAGGGCATCGAGACCACCACCGGCGTGGACGTTGCGGGGGAGATCATCGAGTTCGTGGAGAATCACGTGGACATCGACCACGAATGAGCGCCCGCGAGCCGTTCGTCTTCGCGTCGAAGTCCGTCGCCCCGGGCACGCGCCGGCACTTCGACCTGCCCGCAGGACGTCTGCCCTCGGGGACCCCCCTCTCGCTGCCCATCGAGGTCCTGTGCGGCACCGAGCCGGGACCGACGGTCTGGTTGAGCGGCGCCATCCACGGCGACGAAGTGGTGGGTGTCGAGATCATCCGGCAGATCATGGAGATCGTCGACGAGGAGGCTCTTGCCGGGACCATCATCGCCGCGCCGGTGGTGAACGTCTTCGGGTTCGTCGCCGAGTCCCGCTACCTCCCGGACCGCAGGGACCTGAATCGTTCCTTTCCCGGCTCCGAGCGCGGACCCTTGGCCAGCCGCCTCGCTCGTCTCTTCGTCGATCGGGTTCTCTCGGTGTCCGACTTCGGGATCGACTTCCACGCCGGATCGGACGACCGCACCAACCTCGCCCAGATCCGAGGAAACCTCGATGACCCGGAGACGAGGGACCTCGCACTCGCCTTCGCTCCCCCCATCATGGTCCACGCCAAGACCATCAAGGGGTCGCTCCGGCACACCGCCGTGAAGTTGGGAAAAAAGGTCCTGCTCTTCGAGGGAGGGGAGCCGAGACGGTTCAGCCCGCGAGCCATCGAGGTCGGCGTCTCGGGGGCCTTGAGGGCTCTGCGCTCCGCAGGGATGATCGACGAGGCACCACCCGCCGGTGAGCGGGTCCATGAGTCGAGGAACACCAAGTGGGTGCGGGCCTCACGCGGTGGAATCTTCCGTCTCGAGGCCCAGTTGGGCGACCATGTGGAGAAAGGTGCGCGCATCGGCGTGATCACCGGGCCTGCCGGCCGCCAGGGGCAGCCGGTGGTCGCCAGGATGGACGGCATGATCCTCGGTCACGCCGTGAACCCCCTGGTCCACCTGGGCGACGGACTGGTGCACCTGGCCGAGGTCCAGGGCGTCGCTCACGATCCCATCCCGACCGACCATGGATCGACCTGAGAGGAAGGGTTTCGCACCCCGCGTCGGTCTCGCCGTGGGGCTGGCGGCTGCGGCGCTGACCTGGGCCTGCGAGCCCTCGGATGTCGAGCGGGGGTGGGAGTGCATCGCTCCCGCCAACGCCGGCGGTGGTTGGGACCTGACGTGCCGGACCGTGGGGAGGGTGCTTCGCGAACTCTCCCTGTCACCCGGTCTGGTCCGGACGAGCAACGTGCCGGGAGCCGGGGGCGGCGTGGCCTTCGCCCGCACCGTCGCCCGCCGGAGCGACGACGCCAACGTCCTTGTGGCCGCCAGTCCCGCGACGGTCCTACGCCTCGCCCAGCGGCAATTCGGTGACCTCACCGAGGACGACGTGCGCTGGGCGGGCGCCCTGGGCGCAGAGTACGGCGTGCTCGCCGTGGCGGCCGACTCACCGTGGCAGACGCTGGATGACCTCCTCGCCGCATGGCGACGGGACCCGGCATCCCTCGTGGTGAGCGGCGGCTCCGCGGTGGCGGGCCAGGATCACATGAAGGTGCTGCTTCTCGCCCATCGTGCCGGCATCGACCCCAAGCGCATCCGGTACGTGCCCTTCGACGGCGGGGGGGAGGCCATGACGGCGCTCCTGGGCGGCTTCGTGCAGGTCTTCTCCGGCGAAGGCTCCGAGGTGGAGGGTCAGGTCGAGGCCGGGCGTTTGCGGGTCCTCGTGACGCTGTCGCCCGAACGACTCGAGGGCCCCCTGGCCGACGTCCCGACCGCGGCGGAGTCGGGACTGGAGGTGACCTGGGTTACCTGGCGGGGCTTCTACGTTCCGCCGGACATCTCCGAAGCGGAATACCGAGAGTGGGTCCGGGTCTTGGACATCGTGGGGCGGTCACCCGAGTGGGCCGAAGCACGGCGCAGCAACCGACTCCAGCCGTTCTTCATGGTGGGTGACGACTTCTCGTCCTTCGTCCACGACCAGGTCCGGGACTTCAGGGCCATGTCCCGAGAGATCGGTCTCATCCAATGAGCGGGCCCGCATGAGTCAGGACCGCGTCATCGGCGGCCTCCTCGCCGCCGTCGGAGTCACGTTGGCGCTCGAAGCCACGACCTTCGACGTGGCGTTCATGACCGATCCGGTCGGGCCCAAGGCACTGCCCTTCCTGGTGGCCGTCATGCTGGTGGTCGGGGGAGCCGTTGCATGGATCCGACCTCGGGGCGACGTCGGGCTCCCGTCCGCCAATGTCTTCCTTCGCATGGGGTCCGCCGTCGTGGCGTTCCTGGTCTACGCCGCGGCTCTGCCCTGGCTGGGCTTCTTTCTGTCCACGACGCTGGTGGTGACGGCCCTCTCGCTGCTGTATCGGGGTCCCCTTCTCCCCTCCTCGGCCGCGGCCGCCCTCCTCTCCGGCGGACTCTGGCTCCTCTTCGTCCGCCTCCTCTCCCTTCCCCTCCCCGTGGGTGAGCTGTGGATTCGCTGAGGCACCTGGTGGACGGGTTCGGCGTCGCCTTCGAGCCGCTGAACATCTTCCTGGCCCTCGCCGGCGTGGGGATCGGCACGTTCGTCGGGATGCTGCCCGGTATCGGTCCCATCAACGCCATCGCCATCCTGATTCCCGTGACGTTCGCCGCCGGCATCCCGCCCGAGTCAGCGCTCATCCTGCTGGTGGGTATCTACTACGGATCCCAGTACGGGAACTCCATCAGCACCATCCTTCTGAACGTCCCGGGCACGGCCTCGGCGGTGGTCACGGCCATCGACGGTCACGCCATGACCAAGGCCGGGCGGGCGGGCCCGGCCCTCGCCACGGCCGCCGTGGCGTCGTTCGTCGGTGGCACCTTCTCGATCTTCGGGCTGGTGCTCTTCGCGCCCGTACTGGCCGAGTGGGCCATCCGGTTCGGCCCCGCGGAGTACTTCGCCCTCATGGTGTTCGCGTTCTCCGCCCTTTCGAGCTTCGCGAGTGGGAGCCTCGTGCGCGCGCTGGCCTCCACCGGCTTCGGACTGTGGTTGGCCACCGTGGGGCTCGATCCCAACAGCGCCATACCGCGATACACCTTCGGGCGCATCGAACTCCTGGACGGTATGGATTTCGTCGTCGTCACCATCGGACTCTTCGCCGTGAGCGAGGTGCTTCAGCTCCTGGAGGACACGAGCGCGGGCCGTTCGGCGACGGCCCTCACGGGCAGGGTCGTGATCTCCGCGAAGGAGCTGGCCTCCACGGGGTGGACCATGGTGCGAGGGGGGATCATCGGATTCATCGTCGGTGTCCTGCCCGGCGCCGGTGGCACCATCGCGTCGTTCCTCGCGTACAGCACCGAGGAGCGAGTCGCCGGCGCCGACGGTCGGTTCGGCCAGGGCGATATTCGAGGCGTCGCGGCGCCCGAGGCGGCCAACAACGCGTCGGTGAACGGCGCGCTCATCCCGCTCCTCACCTTGGGCGTTCCCGGGAGCGGCACCACGGCAGTCCTCCTCGGTGCCCTCCTCGGTCTCGGCATCACACCCGGGCCGCTGCTTCTGGAAGAGCAGCCCGACCTCTTCTGGGGGCTGGCCGCGTCCATGTACGTCGGCAACGCGTTTCTGCTCCTTCTCAATCTGCCCCTGGTGGGCTTCTTCGTCCGCGCCCTCACGGTTCCGAGGTGGATCCTCATTCCCGGGGTGGCAGCCCTGGCCTTCGTCGCGGTCTACGCCGTGGCCGGGAGCTCCTTCGACCTGGTCCTCATGACGCTCTTCGGGGTGGTGGGGTACGCCATGCGGAAGTTCTCCTTTCCCCTCGCTCCCGTCGTCCTGGGTCTGGTGCTGGGACCCCTCATGGAGAAGAATCTCCGACGGGCGATGGCTCTGTCGGGAGGCGACTGGGGCGTGCTCTTCGATTCACCCATCGCCATCACCCTCTGGGTGTTGGCGCTCGCCAGCCTGGCCGCGCCGCTCCTTCTGGCGCGGTTGGCGCCCCGACGCGACACGGCAGCACCCGAACCTCGAGAGGAGAAGTAGGCCGATGACCATGAGCCCCTCGGGGCGGGTCCTTACCCGCCGCGACTTCACCAAGATCATGGGCGCCGCAACCGCGGCCCTCGCCCTGCCAGGGTGTGACGGTCGGGCCGCCGTCGGCCCCGACGGCATGCCGGCGGATGGTCCGTACGACACCGCCCTACGCGATGGGATCATGGTGCCCATGCGGGACGGAGTGCGACTGGCCACCGACGTGTACCTTCCGGCCCGTGACGGGGCGGAGCTGCCGGGTCCCTGGCCGGTCATCCTCGAGCGGACGCCGTACGGCCGGAACCGCCCCAGCCGCTCCGAGCGATCGGTGGCCGAACCGGAAGAGGCGAAAAGTCGCGCCGAGGTGGCGCGCATCTTCGTGGAGCGAGGGTACGCGGTGGTCTACCAGGACGTGCGTGGCCGGTACGACTCGGAAGGGGAGTACCAGAAGTACCTCGACGACGCGCCCGACGGCTACGACACGTGCGCATGGATCGTCGAACAGGCGTGGTGCGACGGCCGGATCGGAACCAAGGGGCTGTCGTACGCCGCTCATACCCAGGCCGCCCTGGCATCGGCGGGCGCTCCCGGAATCGCCGCCATGTTCCTCGATTCCGGAGGCTTCTCCAACTCCTACCAGGGGGGAATCCGCCAGGGGGGGACCTTCGAGCTCAAGCAAGCCACCTGGGCGTACCGTAACGCCCTGGTCAGTCCCGAGGTCACGGGTGACCCCGAGGTCGAAGCCGCCATGCGTGCCGTGGACATCCATCAGTGGTTCCGGGAGATGCCGTGGAGGCCTGGTCATTCCCCCGTCAGCCTGGCCCCGGAATACGAAGCCTACCTCTTCGAGCAGTGGACCAAAGGCGAGTTCGACGACTACTGGAAGCAGCCGGGCATCTACGCGCTGGGCTATCACGACGTGTGGCCGGATGCACCCATGGTACACATGTCGTCGTGGTACGACCCCTACCCCCGCACCGCCACCGAGAACTACATCGGCCTGTCGCGAACGAAGGGGAGTCCGGTTCGTCTCATTCTGGGTCCGTGGACCCACGGGGACCGATCCCTGACCTTCGCGGGGGACGTGGACTTCGGCCCGGCGGCCACCCTCGACGGACAGCTGGCCCGGGACTATTGGGAGCTTCGGGTCCGGTGGTTCGACCAATGGCTCCGAGGAGTGGACAACGGCGTCGATGCCGAGCCTGCGGTACGCTATTTCGTCATGGGCGGAGGCTCCGGTCGTCGGACCGCCGAGGGACGACTGGACCACGGGGGCCGCTGGCGCTCCGCGGACGACTGGCCGCTCCCTGGCGCTGTGGACACACCGTTCTATCTCCACGTCGACGGGGCCCTGCGTACCCAGGCCCCGGCCTCAGGGGAGGCATCGCTCTCGTACCGGTACGACCCCGAGGATCCCGTACCGAGCATCGGAGGGACCATCACCTCGGGAGCGCCCATCATGGAGGGTGGAGCCTACGACCAACGGGAGCGAGAAGACTTCTTCGGCAGCGCTCCCCCCTTCCGGCCTCTGGCCGAACGGTCGGACGTCCTGGTCTTCCAGACCGATCCCCTGGACGAAGCCGTGGAGGTCACCGGCCCCTTGGTCGTGCGCCTGTGGATCTCGTCGGACGCGCCGGACACGGACTTCACGGCGAAGCTCATCGACGTGTACCCGCCCAACGACGACTTCCCTGAGGGCTGCGCCATGAACCTCACCGACGACATCGTCCGCTGTCGATACAGGAACTCGTGGGAGGCGCCGTCGATGATGGAGCCGGGCGAGGTCTACGAGGTCGTCATCGAGGCGTTCCCCACCAGCAATCTCTTCCAGGCCGGGCACCGAATCCGGGTGGACGTGTCCAGCAGCAACTACCCCCACTTCGACCTGAACTTCAACACCGGTGAGCCCGAGGGCCTGGCCACAGGAACGCGAATCGCCACGAACACCGTGTGGATGGATTCGACGCGACCCTCCCACGCCGTCCTCCCCCTCGTACCTGTGGGCTGACCGGTCGCGTCCCCCCTTCCCGGGCCGCCCCCGCGAAGACCTCAGGGAAAACGCGAAGCCCCCGCCCGGTGACACCGGACGAGGGCCCGAGCGCATCGCCTGTGGGCGAGCGCCATGCAAAGTGGGGCGATCAGCCCGAGAAGGAGAAGCTCTCGGAGAAGGTCGTTCCACACACGTTTCCGGCCGTCTGGAAGGAGAAGCTGTCGGCCGTCGCGGCACCGGAGAACTCATAGGAAATGGAGCACGTCCCTTCCTTGTTCGCGGTGCTCCAGTCGAGGGCTCCCGTCACGGATCCCGAGAACTCGGAGTTGTCCTGGCCATCGGTCTCCATGAGGAAGTCGAAGCCCAGGCTGGGGTTGCCCGTGAGGGTGAACTCGTTGCCCATCTGGCCCTGGACCATGCACGACGCGTGGACCAAGTCGATCTCGAAGTCGATGGACCCTGCACCCGTCTGATCGTCGGTTTCGACGTCGACGGTGGCATCGATAGCCACGGTGCCGCCGAGCGGGCAGTCGCCGGTCGCCTCGACGGTGGCCGTGTACATGGCGAGCTGGGGACCACCTTCGGCCTGCGCAAGCTGGTCGTAGTTCAGTGCGAGAGCCTCGAACAGGCTCTGCGAGAAGACGGCGGTAGCGAGCTCCTGGGCCTCGTCCTCGGTGAGATTACCGGGGGAGACGCCGTCGTCTCCGCATGCGGCCACGGCCAGCATGCTGGCCAAGGCGAGAATACGAACGCTGGATTTCATGATACGGCCTCTCCTGAGGTCATAGGGGGAAAACGCGGCCCCTTCTTCGGCAAACGTCGTGCCACATTCCGCCCCAGGATCCCGAGGGCCGCGTGATGGACTTCGTCCCTACGCGGCGGGCCTTCTCTTGAAGGTTGCACGATCCGAAGAGTGCGACGGATACCGCAGAAAACATCTGTTCCTGGGCGGGTTCGCCCCCACGGGGCCCCGGGCCGTGCTTGCGATCCACTCGTTGGCCCTGTTATATAGAGTGTCGATATAAAGACAGTCGATATACGAAAAGATGTCTGGCTCTGGTACAGGAGTTCCGGTGACCGACGAAGATTTCGACGTGCAGGGCTTCGCCCGGGGAATCAACGAGCTGCTCATCCTCTCGACGTTGCGGGAGGGCGCAAAGCACGGGTATCAGATCGCCATCGATGTGGAGGAGGGCAGCAACGGCCTTTTCCGCTTCCGTCACGGGACGCTCTATCCCATCCTCCACCGCCTCGAGGAGGCCGGGCACATCCAGGGCTCCTGGTCACGCGTCGAAGGTCGAAGACGAAAGGTCTACGCCCTCACCCGCCGCGGGGCCCGCCATCTAGCCGGCGGATCGGACCGCGTGGACGTCGTCCTCAGGGGGCTCATGAGCATGCTCGAGGGCCCGGGGGAGGTGCTCCCATGACCTCGCGCGAGGGCGCACCCGGAGCCTCCGGCCCTTCGACCATCGCAGAGCGGTCCCTATCCGACCTCGCCTCCAACCCCGGGCTGCCGCTTCCCGCACGGACACGAATCGTGAAGGAGCTGGTCGACGATCTCGGCGGACTCCCGCGACGACTGGTGGCCGAAGGCCGCAGCCCGGACGAGGCGGGGCGCCGGGCCGCCGAGGTGGTGCTACCGGCTGGTCCCGCCTTGCAGGAGCTGGAGGAGCTGGCGCGGCCCCGGTATCACCGACTCCTGGCCGGATTCGAAGCCCGTCGGGTCCGTGCGGCCGAGCGTGCCGCCTTGGCGGTGGCCACCCTGCTCATGCTCGGCTTGGCAGGTGGAACACTCCTCCGCACCGGCCTGCTCACCGCTCCGTCGCCGTATCTCTGGCCGGTCCTGGGCGTCGGGACGACTACGCTGGCCACCATCCTCGCCAAAGCGTTCAAGTTGTGGATCAAGGGTGCCCACCACCGGCCCCGCCGAGGGCTCAGGGGGATCGCCGTGCTGGCAGCCCTCACGCTCGGTCTAGGGTGCGCCGGAGCCCTGCTGGATCTGGTGTCGCTGGCCGGGACCTTGGAAACCACCCCCACGGAGGGCGCGGAGCTCCTTACGGCGTGGCTCGTCCGCGAAGCCGCCCTCGTGTCCACCGCCATCATCTTCGCCCTGAGCGGGGCCCTGGGTTGGCTCGCGCTGCACGCCTGGATCACCTGGGTCGAGCAGGCGCACGCCGAAGCGCTCGACCTCACACCCTCCCCAACCATGGAGTCGAAATGATCGATCTCTGGGTAGTCATGGGCTTCATCCGCTACCCTCTCACGTTCTCGTCGATGGTCATCCTCGCTCTCGTGCTGTACTCGAGCGTCCGACTGTTCGAGGGTGACGCGCGGGCCCTGCCGATGACCCGGACCTGGACGGATGCCGTCCTTTTCTGGGGCGGCTTCGCGTTCATCACGGGAGTCCTCGGCACCCTCCTCGGGATCGTACTGGCGGCACAGTCCATCGAGCAGGCCGGCACCGTTTCGCCCATGCTCGTTTGGGGCGGAATCAAGGTCGCCTTGTACAGCTCGGTCTTCGGTCTGCTGGTCCTCGCGGCCTCCTCGCTGGCGTGGTTCGCACTTCACCTGCGCTGGCGGGCCTTGGCCAGTCGCGAGACGGGGTCCGCACACGGCTGACGGATGCGACGGCTCGGCTTGCCGCGAGCCGACGCAGGGCGCGAGTATGGGTCGCCATGGTTCCTCGACCCACTCGCGTCCTCGCCGGGCTCGTCTTCGCGGCGTCGGCTGCGCCCCTGCACGCACAGACACCGCCCGTCGAGGTGCAGGCATCGGCGAACGTGGTCGGGCAGGCCACCAGCGAAGACGACATTCGTTCCGAGGTGGTGGGATCGCTGGACGTCTTCACCAACCTCCGTTTGGGGGCAGTCTCCGTGCACGCCTACGTCGAGGCGAACACGACGCCCAGGGCCGCCGGCGTCTCATCACGCATTCCGTTCGCCAACATGGACGCCGGCAGCGCCCTGGGAGCCGACGGCGGTGGCCGGGTACAGCTCTCCGAGTTTCGCCTCGCGTGGGACGCCGGCCGATGGCTGACCTTCCACGCAGGGTTGATGGACCTCACAGGCTACCTGGACGTCAGCCGGATCGCGAACGACGAGAACCTTTTCTTCCTCGGCCAGCCGTTCGTCAACAACCCCACCATCGTCTTCCCCGACTACACACTGGGAGCTGCGGTCGTGGCGACGCTCCCCCAGCTACCGCGCGGTTCGCTCGCCGTGACCGCAAGCTCGTCCCACGGCATCGCTGACAATCCATCCACGTCGTACGGTGATCTCTTCCACCTCCGGGCGCCCGGCAAAGGCGTATTCCTCGCTTCGCGCCTTCAATGGGAGGCCGACGGCTGGCTCGGCTCCATCGGGGGCTGGACCACGGACAGCGAGAAGTCGGCCGGCGCCTCACCCCGTCCGCTTCCGACGCGAGGACTCTACACGGTCCTCGGACTCACGGCAGGCGTCCACTCGCTGAACGGACGATTCGGCGTTGCCAGTGGCAGCGAGGGCACCGAGGCGTTCGTGGGTCTCACGTATCTCGGCACCGTGGGAGCCAATGCCCTGGGCGTCGGCGTGGCTCGCACACCCGGGCTCCCGTCCTTCGTGGACCGTCAATCCGAGCACGCCGAGGCGTTCCTCAGGAGGAGCATCCGTGACGTCGTCTACCTGACGAGCTCGGTCCAATGGCTCAGCGAGGAGCTTCTGGAAAGCAGGTCGTCTTCGGAGGGGATCTGGATCTTCGGCTTCCGACTCTCGGCGGCGTTGTGAGCCGGTTCCAGCCGACCCCGCTCCGCCGGCATCTCGTCCCCGTCGGCGCCGTACCATGGCTCCTACTCGCCTGCACGGGGCTCCTGCACTCCGATGCCGGCGCCCAGGCGCTTCCGCCCGCACCCGCGTACTCCATCGAGCGCGCTTCCGGGCCGATCACGGTCGACGGCTCGCTGCACGAACGCGACTGGGCCGCCGCAGACGTCATCCCCCTC
>CALJKZ010000197.1 GCA_937983085.1 uncultured Gemmatimonadales bacterium | reverse complement strand
TCTGGTTGGTCTTCCCCTTCGTTGCTTTCAGCGGTGGCCTCGCGGTCGTAGGTGCAGCCCGAGGAAGCGCGGCGAAGGCCGTGATCGCCCCGACCTCCGTGCTCGCCGCGCTCGCGTGGGTCATTGGTGCGTACGTCGTGCCCGTCGCCGAGCTGCGAGCGGACGCGGCGGCGGGGTACGACGTCGAGGCGCGGTACCCGTTCGGCGCAAACACGCCCAGCGGAATCTTCACCCGACGCGCGGACATCGTGGCCTCGCCCCCCACGTCCTTCGGCTTCTCCGTGGCGGCCCCCCTTCAGCAGCCGCCCATCTGGTTGCTCTTCCTCCTCCCCCAGCCCTTCGCCTTCGCCGTCTTCGGGCTGGTCAATGCACTCCTCGGCCTCGTCAGCGGCTGGGCGACCTCTGGCCTCAGCCCGCCGAAACGGCGCAACGCCCGTTGGGGCTTGGGCCTGGGATCGGCGCTCTTCTTCTATCTGCTGTCCCTGGGCGGGGCGGCGTGGGTCCAACGCTCGCCGGACCACTCCGCCCTCGTCGGAGCCTGGCTCCCGGTGGTCTACCCGCTGCTTCTCCTGGGCATCTCGGCGTGGGTCGCGAGACAGCGCGATTTGCACGCTTTCGGCGGATCGGACGTCTAGATGTTCGATACGAAGCGTTTTGCGAGCGGGGACCGGGAGTACGTCCGAGAGGTGGTGCTCGAACACGAGCCGATGGTTCTCGTCATCTGCCGCTCCTACGCGCGGGACGATGACCACGCCGAAGACCTTGCACAGGAGACATGGACCACCGTCTGCCAGAAGATCGATGACTTCCAGGGAAACGGGTGCTTCCGGTCGTGGCTCGCCACCATCTGCCCCAACGTCTGCCTGACGGACGCCAGGCGAAAGAAGAACCGCGGAGAGCGCTTGCAGCAGTACGCCGAGGAGGTGCGTGCCCGCAACTGGAAGCAGATCGACCCCCTCGCCGAAACGGCGCGCAGGGAGCTTCAGTACTCGATCTACCGCGCCTTGCCGAAGCTTTCCGAGAGCGAGCGCGAGGCGGTGACGCTGAGGATCCTGGAGGGCCGACCCAGCGCGGAGGTGGCGGACATCATGGACGTAGCGCCCGCCACCGTGAGATCGCATCTCCGACACGCAATCAAGAGACTGAGAACCATGATGGAGGATCCGGACGATGACCTGTCCAGACACCGAGCGTCTCCTTGAAGCATTGATCGACGGGCATGGAAGCCCGGAGATCGATGCACACATCCAGAGTTGCGCGGACTGCCGCAGCACCGCGCGACTCCTTCGTTCCATGAGGGCGGCCTACCTGCCGGAGCTTCGCCTCCCGCCGGAGCTCGTCGAGGACCGGGTACGCCTCATCGTGGGTGAGCTGGCGGTCGACGGCCAGAGGGCCGAGCCGTCGACCGCTCTCGACGCCGTCATCAGCGGAGTCCTGGCGGCCGCCACCGTCGCGTTGACGGTCGTGGCCACGGGCTCGCTGGGCGAGGCCCGCCCCGAGATCCCCGTGGCGATGGCGCTCCTCGCCGGAGTCGCAGCCGTCGTGCGCGAGCGGACGGTCCGGGACAAACCCGTCACCGCGTCCTGAGATCGTCGCAGCGCGCGAGCCTCGCCGTCCTCTGAGCTAGGCCCCCGGATCCAGAACGGCGTCGATCCGCGCAACCGCGTCCTGGAAGTGCAGGCGCGTCGGCCGATCCAACGAACCACCGAGGGCGGAGTTCAACTCCCCGCGGAGATCGGTCAGCTGACCCCGAGCGAAGGGGACGATGTCGGTCTCGGCTGCGTCCTCGTCGTCCATGAGTTCGGCCATGCGCGTGAGGTACGCGCGTTGCAGGTTGCGACGGTAGGTGTCGGTGGCGCGTCCGGACCGGGCTTCGCTCCACACCCCGGCCCGCAGGTCGTCGAGCATGGCGCCGAGGCCGTACGCGTCATTGCCGTGGAACGCCTCCTGCTCGATGAGGCGCTTCATGCGGTTGACGTTCAGGACCTGGTTGAGGGCCGAGGACTGTCGCGCCAGCACCAGGTCGACGGCGCCGGTGTCCTGGAAGCGGTCCAGGATGTCCGAATCCAGCAGCCACTCGGGCGTCGCGAAGACCTGGCGATTCAGGTACTCCATGGCCCGCTCCTGCCGGTCGCGTGACACCATCGCGTAGGGCACCCCGTCCTGGCCCTGACGCTTCCGCGTCCGCACCACGCCTCCGACGTTGGCGACCACGTGGCCGGTATACCGATTCCACTGGCCCACCACGTTCCCATACAACTCCTCGAGTTCGGCGTAGTCCTCGCCCTCCTCGTGCGTCCAGTCCACCAGCCGGTCGGTGATGCGCTTCAGGTTCTCCACGCCCAGGTCCGAGGCGCGCATGGCGTCGTCGCCGATGGCCTCGGTGAGGGCCGTGGGGTCGGCTCCGGTGGGGCTGGAGAAGAGGTAGACGGGGTCCTCCTGCATGTCGGCCACGAAGGCGCGTAGCTCGGGCAACTCCGATGTGCGATCGGTCCCGGGGCGCGGCCGGTATCCCCACTCGATGGCGAACGTGTCGTACGGTCCTACCACCGGCATGAGGCAGGTGTCGTCGCCGGGCTGGGCCACGTAGTTGAAACGCGCGTAGTCCATGATGGACGGAGCCACTCCGTTCTCACACACGAAGCGCGAGCGAAGCTGGTCCACGGTGTAGGCGGACGACGCCTGCATGTTGTGCTGGAGCCCGATGGTGTGGCCCACCTCGTGGGCCGACACGAACCGGATGAGCTCGCCCATCACCTCGTCCTCGAATCGCACCGAGCGGGCCTCTTCATTCACCGCCGCCGTCTGGATGAAGAACCAGTTCCGGAGGAGGTTCATGACGTTGTGGTACCACTGGATGTCGCTCTCGAGGATCTCCCCCGTTCGCGGGTCGTGCACATGAGGCCCCGAAGCGTTCTGGACGTCCGACGCCAGGTATCGGATGACCGAGTATCGGGCGTCTTCGGGACTCCAGTCAGGATCGTCGGGCGCGTCGCGGGCGACGATGGCGTTGGAAAAGCCGGCGGCCTCGAAGGCCACCTGCCAGTCTTCCACGCCCTGCTTCAGGTAAGGGACCCACTTCTCGGGCGTCGCCGGATCGATGTAGTAGACGATGGGCTGGACCGGATCGACCAACTCGCCGCGGGCGAAGGCCGCCGGATCGCTGGGCTCGAGCCGCCAGCGGGTGACGAAGCACGTCTCCTGGGCCTTCTGCTCGTCGAGGCCGTAGTCGATCTGGGTGGTGCTGAAGAAGCCCACCCGCTCGTCGCAGAGCCGCGGCTCCATGGGATCCTCGGGAAGGAGGAGCATGGAGTGGTGCATCTCCATGGAGAGCGTGTTGGCCGCGGCGTTGGACGGCGCTTCGGTGGCGTCGTACGTCAGAACGCGCCGCACCTCGACGTTTCGAGGGTACGCCGAGGCCCGCTCGATGAAGGTCCGGTCCCGATCCACCGTGCGAACGCCGTAGGCCTCACGGCGGAAGGCCTGGAGCCCGAGGAGCCGGACGTCGGTGGTGAAGAGTTCGGTCACGTCGATGACCGATCCGGCGTCGTCTTCGGACCTGACCTCGATGTCGAAGGCCATGATGATGGGCTCGAAGTTCGAATTCCGGACAGCGGCGGCGATGGTGGCCGAGTCGGCAGCCACGTTGTCGTAGCTCACCAGCCGGAGGAGGATCCGGTCGCGGCTCCGCTCCCAGCGGACCGTGGACGTGTTGGCCTTCGATCCACCGTACCCTGCGCCGTCGGGGGTGCGCGCCACCCGTGTCAGCAGCAGCATCTCGCGGCCGAGAAGCTCGTCGGGAACCTCGTAGAGCAGGTCGTCACCCACCATGTGGGTGTCGAAGAGGCCGCGGCTCGTCACCGCCTCGGCCGTGACGACGTCGGAATAGCTCTTCTCGTCTGCTTCGTCCGCTTCTTCCTGGGCCTGCGGCGCCATGGCGTACGCCCCCATGGGGAGAAGAAGGAGGGCCGTCAGGGCGAAAATCGTGGACGTCGAGGGAAGGCAGCGGTTCATCGGGCGGATCGGCGCGGAGGTGGGTTCATGCTTCCGGGGAAGCCGACCCGATAAGCTAAGGGGCGCTCTCGGTGAGCGTCGAGTGGTGGGGTAGGCGAACGGGCCGAGGCGGCAGGGAGGAGTCGCCCGAATGACACGGACGGATGTCCGCTCTACGTTGTCTGCCCTCTGCGGTGAAGCTCCCCGACCCTCAAGCCTCCACCCCCACTGCCATGTCCAACCGCTTCCTCCGTTCGGTCCTTCCGCTCACGTGCGTGACCCTCGCCTCGGCCGCATGCGGCCCCGATGGACCCATCGTGGACCTGGCCATCGAGAATGCCACTGTCATCGACGCAGTGAATGGAGCGCGGTCGGGTCAGACCGTCCTCGTCGACGACGGCCGTATCCTCTCCGTGCTACCCACCGGTGAGCCGTGGGAGGCGACGGAAGTGGTGGACGCTACGGGTCAGTACGTCATCCCCGGGCTCTGGGATTTCCACGTGCACCTGACGTACGACCAGCGGTTCACCGAGTCCATGGCCGACCACTTCCTCCACTACGGGGTGACGAGCATCCGCGATACGGGCGGGCCGCTCGAGCTGGTGCTGCCGGCCGTGGAGGCCATCCGGGCCCGGGAGACCGCCCCGCGGGTCTACTTCGCCGGTCCGCTCCTGGACGGGGAGTTCGTCGTGTACGACGGGGAGACCAACCCCCTCCTCGGCATCGGCAACCCGGACCCCGAGACCGCCCGCGCCAACATGGCTCGCCTGGCCGAGGCAGGTGTGGACTTCGTGAAGATCTACGAGATGGTCTCGCCGGAGGTCTTCGGCGTGCTCGTCGAGGAGGCGCGGGCCCGCGGCCTGCCCATGGACGGTCACGTCCCTCTCTCCATGCAGGCGCGGGTCGTAGGGCCTCAGGTCCAGTCGCTGGAGCACCTGAGGAACATCGAGATGGACTGCACCGCCGATCCTTCGGCGGCGCTGGCCCAGCGCAGGGACATGCTTGCCAATCCCGATGGGCTTCCGGGAGCCACCCTCCGCTCCCGCATGCATCAGGCGTTCCGGATTCCGTCCATCCAGGCGTACGACGAAGCCGCGTGCCGAGAGGTCATCGAGGCCATGGCCACCACCATCCAGGTGCCCACCCTCCGCCTCAATGCGCTCTCCCTCCAGCCGCCCTTCGCTCGGTCGGATTGGGGTGAGGCGGTGGAGAAGCTTCCCGCCGAGGTCCAGGCCGACTGGGGCTCCGTGGACGGTCTGGGCGGCCGCAGCACCGACACCACCTTCCCGGACTGGAGCCTCACCCTGGTGGGCCTCATGCACGAGGCGGGCGTGCCCATCGGGGCGGGTACCGACACACCCATCGGGTTCGCGGCGCCCGGCTACAGCCTGCACAGTGAGCTGGAGATGCTGGTCCGGGCCGGGCTTCCACCCCTCGAGGCGCTCCGCGCGGCAACGCTTCGCCCCGCGGAGTTCTTCGGCCTCGACGGTGAGATGGGTGCAGTGGCTCCCGGTCAGCTGGCCGACCTGGTGGTGCTCTCCGCCAACCCGCTGGAGGACATCACGGCCACGCGCTCCGTCCAGGCCGTGGTCACCCGGGGGGAGCTCCTCGACCGCGCCGAGCTCGAGGCCCTGGTCCGATGAGCGCCCCCTCCACCCGGCCCGCGTCCGTGGCAGCCATCCTCGTTGCGGCCCTCCTCGCCGCGTCGGCTCCGATTATCACGACGCCCCTGGCGGCGCAGACGTACTGGCCCGGCGTCGGGTACGATTGGGAGCGGCGCGACCCGGGGGCCCTGGGCCTCGACGCCCAACTCATCCAGGAGGCGGTGGAGATCGCCATCGCGGGTGAGTCGACGTCGCCGCGGGATCTGGCCTTGAACCATCAGATGACGTTCGGGCGGGAACCCCACGGTGAGCCGGTGGGACCGTTCACCGTGCGGGGGCCCCAGAGCGGCCTCATCGTCTACAAGGGCTACATCGTGGCCGAGTGGGGTGATCCCCACAAAGTGGACATGACCTTCAGCGTGTCGAAGAGCTTC
>CALJKZ010000196.1 GCA_937983085.1 uncultured Gemmatimonadales bacterium | reverse complement strand
GGCCCTGGACGAATCTGTCGTCCAGGGCCCTGTGCGGCGGCAACGGGGCTCGACGAACCCCTCGACGGTCGAAGCGTCAGTCGGCGGACACCTCGACTTCCTCCGCCACTTCCTCGACGTCGTCCGCCTTGTCCGCCGAGGCATCCGCCGGCGCCTTCTTCTCATCGTCCTCGGCGAAACCGAGAGCGGGACGCAGCTTGGCCTCGATCTCCTCGGCGATGTCCGGATTCTCGGTCAGGAAGACCTTCGAGTTCTCCTTGCCCTGGCCCAGGCGGAGGTCGCCGTAGGAGTACCACGAACCGGATTTGTCGACGATACCGTGGTCGACGCCCAGATCGATGAGGAGGCCCGTGTGGCTCACACCCTCGTTGTACTGGATGTCGAACTCCGCCTGCTTGAACGGGGGGGCGCACTTGTTCTTCACCACCTTCACTCGGGTCCGGTTCCCCACCACGTCCTGTCCGTCCTTCACCGCGCCGATGCGCCGGATGTCGAGACGGAGGGAGGCGTAGAACTTCAGGGCACGCCCACCCGACGTCGTTTCGGGGCTGCCGAACATCACGCCGACCTTCTCCCGAATCTGGTTGGTGAACATGACGGCCGTGTGGGACCGATTCACCGCTCCCGTGAGCTTGCGCAGGGCCTGGCTCATGAGCCGGGCCTGGAGACCGACGTGGGTGTCGCCCATCTCACCCTCGATCTCCGCCCGCGGCACCAGCGCCGCCACGGAGTCGATGACGACCACGTCGATGGCGTTGCTTCGGATCAGCACCTCGGCGATCTCCAGCGCCTGCTCGCCCGTGTCGGGCTGCGAAACGAGGAGGTTGTCGACGTCGACACCGAGCTTGCGGGCGTACTGGACGTCCAGGGCGTGCTCCGCGTCGATGAACGCAGCGATGCCTCCGCTCTTCTGGGCGTTGGCGATGATCTGGAGACAGATCGTCGTCTTTCCCGAAGACTCGGGCCCGTAGATCTCGCTGATGCGGCCCCGGGGGATCCCGCCGATGCCGATGGCGGCGTCGAGGTTGATGGCGCCGGTGGAGATGGCCTCGATTCGAGCGGCAGGGTCACCGTCGCCCATGCGCATGATGGCGCCCTTCCCGTAGGATCGCTGGATCTGGGAGAGGGCCGTGTCCAGCGCCTTTTCCTTCTGTTTGTCCGTAACCTGCGCCGTCGTCATCTCCCCTCCGTTCGTGACGCCCATGTTCGGGATTCGGCCCTGAAGGTAGCGGACCCGAAGAGAAAGCGAAAGTGTCCTCGGGGGCCGCTCAGGGAGACGCAACCTACCCATCGTCCGGGGACTTCGGAATGGGGCGACGGGACACCCGCCGGATGGCTTCGGCCCGAGACGGGTGGCGACGGAAGGGGAACCGACATGCAGGGCGAAGGGTTCGCTCGACGGGCCCGCTCCGCCGTCCAACCATGCGGCGCGGTTCAGGCGCCCTCACTCCAGGAGAGAAGTCGACGTCATGTCCACCAAGAGCTACGATCTCGTCGCCATCGGAGGGGGCACCGCGGGGCTCGTCTCCGCGGCCGGTGCGGCCTACCTGGGCGTCGACGCCGGCCTCGTCGAGAAGTCCGCTCTGGGGGGAGACTGCCTGTGGACGGGGTGCGTGCCCTCGAAGGCCCTCATCGCCTCGGCCCGTTTGGCCCACGCCATGAAGAACGCCCAGGAATTGGGTCTGGTCTCGGCGGCCCCGAAACACGCCTTCGCCGACGTCATGGCGCGCATGAGGGCCGCCCGCGGAGTGGTGGAGCACCACGACGACCCTCAGCGCTTTCGGGACATGGGCGTGGACGTCCACTTCGGGCACGCCCGCTTCCTCTCGGACCGGGAGATCGAGGTGGAAGGCGTGGGACGCCTCCGATCGGAGCGATTCGTGGTGGCCACCGGTGCCCGCCCCTTCGTGCCGCCCATCACCGGGCTCGATGAAGCAGGCTACCTGACCTACGAATCGCTCTTCGAGACCGACACCCTGCCCTCGAGGGTCGTCGTCCTCGGAGGCGGTCCCATCGGCCTCGAGATGTCCCAGGTCATGAGCCGCCTCGGGGCCGACGGCACCGTGGTGGCGATGCCGGACCGGATCCTCCCCAACGACGATACGGATGTCGCGAAACGGCCGCCGTCCCTCCTGGAGGCCGAGGGCATCGGGTTCCGGCTCGGCGCCGCGGCGACCGCGGTGCGTGTCGTGGACGGTGCGAAGGTCGTGCACGTCGAGGGAGGCGAGCCCGTGTCCGCCGACGAGGTGCTCGTCGCCGTGGGACGCAGGCCCTCCACGGAGGGGCTGGAGCTCGAGCGGGCCGGGGTCACCACCGATCGCGGCAGCGTGGTCGTGGACGGATCACTGCGCACGACGAGCAAGACGGTCTGGGCGGCGGGGGACGTGACCGGGGGCCTGCAGTTCACGCACGTGGCCGAGTACATGGCGAAGACGGCCCTCCGGAACGCCCTCATTCCCGGATTCAGCCGGGTGAACTACGACACCGTGCCGTGGGTCACGTATACCGACCCCGAGGTGGCGCACGTGGGCCTTTCCCAGACGGAGGCCGAGGCCCGGGGTGGGACGACGTACACGTACGAGCTCGACGACCTGGACCGGGCCATCGTGGACGGAGAGACCGCGGGCTTCGTGAAGATCTCTGCAGACTCCAAGGGAAGGGTCATGGGGGCGACCATCCTCGGCGCCCACGCCGGCGAACTTCTCATGCCTCTGGTGCTGGCGATGAAACACGACCTCACCCTCGCCGACCTGGCCAACACCATCTGGCCCTATCCGACCATGGCGGAGGGGGTCAAGCGGGCCTCCAACGAGTACCAGCGGGCGCGCCTCGACGGAACGGGCGGCAAACTCCTGAAGAAGGTCATCTCATGGCTGACGTAGCCTCCACGTCGTCGGGCGCCGACAACGCCGACGGAGCCGGCGGCGAGACCGGGGCGAAGGGAGCCGTGGTCAAACTCGGGCTTCTCCTCGCCCTCATCGCCGGCGGCCTGGTCGTGGCCAATGCCACGCCTCTGGACCAGTACTTCAGCCGCGAAGGGATCGGCCAGGCCATCGACTGGATCAGGGCGTCGGAGGCAGCCCCGGTGCTCTACGTGGTCATCTACGCGAGCGCCACCGCCCTCGCCATCCCGGGGTCCATCCTGACCCTGGCGGGGGGCGCCCTCTTCGGAGTGGTCTGGGGCACCGTCTACACCACCATCGCAGCGAACATCGGCGCCAACGTGGCCTTCGGCGTGGCTCGGTACCTGGGACGGGACGGCATACGGAAACTCGCCGGATCGCGGCTGGACGCCTTGGACCGGGCGGCGGAGGACCACGGCTTCCGGGGCTTGTTCACCCTGCGCCTCATCCCCGTGATCCCCTTCAACGCCCTGAACTTCGGTGCCGGCCTCACCTCCATCTCCTGGGGCAACTACGCCCTGGCCACGGCCATCGGCATCTTCCCCGGCACCGTCGTGTATACCATGTTCGCAGACGCGCTGCTCGCGGGGTCCCAGGAGGCTTCGCGGGACGCGCTCATCCGTGTTCTCATATCGGGAGCCCTCCTGATCTTCCTCAGCTTCCTCCCCAGTCTCGCCCGTCGCCTGGGCATCGAGATCCCCGGGTCCGACGAAGCCTCCAAGTCTGCGGCCTCCGACGAGGCGGCCGGCCCGGGCTCCGGAGCGTCGCTGGGCTTGGCGCTCTCCCTCCTCGCCCTCTCCCCGGGCTCTCTCATGGCCCAGTCTCTCCCGTCCCACGAGCCCTTCACGCTCGTTCTGGCCGAGGTGGTGGAGCAGCCCCTGGTGGACTACGCCGGAGTCGTGGACCGGAAGAGCGAGCTGGACGCGTACCTGCGCTCCCTCGGAAGCGTCGATCCAGCCGTGCTGGAAACGGCTGACCGCAACGCGCAGCTGGCCTTCTGGATCAACGCGTACAACGCCTGCATGCTCAGCCTGGTGGCGAGTCACTACCCCATTCAGGAGAGCGGAGGCTTCTTCACCGGTATCAAGAATGCCATCGCCGGTCGGCCGGACAACTCGGTCTGGCAGATCGACGACGTCTTCTCCCGCAAGCACTGCACCGTCGCCGGGGCTGTTCGATCCCAAGCCGAGATCGAGCACGACATCATCCGACCGACCTTCGGTGAACCGCGGATCCACTTCGCGGTGAACTGCGCCGCCCGATCCTGCCCGGTGCTCTGGCCCGAAGCGTACACGGCCGATGGGCTCGACGCCCAGTTGGACCGCGCCGTCCAGGCCCTGGTGGACAACCCCGAGCACTTCCAGGTGGATGGCTCCACCATCCGCCTCAACAAGGTGCTGGACTGGTACAAGGACGACTTCGGCGGCATCGACGGCTTGCGCGACTTCTTCGCTCCGTACGTGTCGAACGACCGCGCCGCCCTTTTGAGGGACTCGACGACGCAGATCGAGTTCTTCGAGTACGACTGGACCCTCAACGACACGGGGTCTTGAGCGCCGATCCGGAGCTGTCCGTCGTCGTCCCCACCCTCGACGAAGCGGACCATCTACCTGCACTCCTCGCCGACCTCCGCCCTCTGGACGCGGACATCGTCGTGGTGGACGGGGGCTCGAGCGACGACACGTTGACCCTCGCGCGGGAGGCGGGGGCCCGGACGCTCGTGACTGAGCCCGGGAGGGGCGCCCAGCTCCGCGCCGGAGCGTCCGAGGCCGGGGGTCGCTGGCTCTTCTTCGTCCACGCCGACTGCCGCGTGGATGCAGCCGCCCGGGACGCGCTTCTGGGCTTCTTGGCCGGGGCCGACGAGTACGACTTCGCCCACTTCGATTTCGCGTTGGACGGAGACGACTTCATCCACCGCTTCATCGAGTTCGGTCAGGACCTGCGGGAGCGCTGGTTGCGGCTCGTCTATGGCGACCAGGGGCTGGTAGTATCCCGTCGCCTCTACGACGACGTGGGGGGCTATCCGGACTGGCCGCTCATGGAGGACGTCGGCATGGTCCGACGCCTCACCGCTCGAGGCCGACGCACCCTGCTCCCGGCACCCCTCGTGACCAGCGACCGGCGCTACGCCGAAGAGGGCGGCATTCGCCGCTGGATGCGCAACGTGGCGCGCCTGGCCCGCTTCCGAGCGGGGGTGTCGCCGGACCGGCTCACGCGATGGTACCGGCCCAGGCGGACGAGCCCCTCCGCCTCGACCGCCCCGGGTCAACCTCCGGCACCGGCCGGGCGACCCGCGACGCGAGCTTTGGGCAGCACGGTCGTCGCCGTGTTCGCCAAGGCCCCCGTCCCCGGACGGGTAAAGACACGCCTCGCCGCGGACATCGGGGATTCCCGCGCCGTGTCCATCTACCGGACGCTAGGCCGGGGTACCGTCGATGCGCTTCGGCAGGGTTCTCACCGACTCGTGGTCTTCGGGGCACCCGGAGATGACGGGTCGCTGAAGGCCATCGCGACGTGGCTGGAGCACGAAGACCTCGAGGTGCGGCCGCAGTCCGACGGGGACCTGGGTCACAGGATGGCTGCTGCGTCGGCGGCGGTCCTGAGCGAGGCCGAGGCCGTCGTCATCGTCGGCACGGACATCCCCGGGATCGACCTCGGGACCGTCGATGAGGCACGAGCCCGCCTGCAGGAACACGACGTGGTCCTCGGTCCCGCGACGGACGGCTGGTACTACCTGTTGGGCCTCACCCGTCCCCACCCGGGGATCTTCGAGGGAATCGAGTGGAGTACGCCTCGCGTCCTCGACCAGACGCTGGAGCGGATTGCCGCTCTCGGCCTGTCGGTAGCGCTCCTCGACGCCAAGTCCGACGTGGACACCGTCGAGGACCTGACCCCGTCGCTCCGAGCCGGTATGGCAGGGAGGGCATGAGAATTGCAAGCAAAAATTCAGTTGCCGAGTGTCCGCCGTCGCGGGCAGGAAATCCCCCACTTGCCATTCGACATGCAGACCTCGCAGCTTGAGGACATCCCCTCAGGCCTGACGCCGGATTTACATGGACACAGCCAACGCCGTCCGCACCCGCTTGCGGTTCGACAGCTTGGAGCACGTAACGACCCCGGACGGTTCG
>CALJKZ010000195.1 GCA_937983085.1 uncultured Gemmatimonadales bacterium | reverse complement strand
TGGAGGGGAGCGTGCGGTGCTGTTGATGGAGAGCGCCTAAGGTGCGGATGGATTTGTCCGCCCGCTGACGCTCGCCTACGTTCGGATCCTTCATTGGTCACCTCCGAACGGTCCACCCGACATGCACCGACATCTCCTCGCCGCGACCCCCCTGGTTCTCACCCTGATGGCTGCGGCCCCGGCCCTGGATTTCGGTGCGGAAGCTCCCTTCGCCGGTGCTTCCGCTCAGACTGCCATCTCCAACGTCGACCTCTCCGGTCTGGAATGGCGCAACATCGGCCCGGCGATCAACAGCGGGCGCATTTCGGACATCGCCATCCACCCCGACGATCCGCACGTGATGTACGCAGGCGTGGGCTCGGGAGGCGTGTGGAAGACGACCAACGCGGGTACGACGTGGACTCCGATCTTCGACGACCAGGCCTCATACTCCATCGGTGCCCTGGCCATCGACCCCAGCGCTCCTGACGTGATCTGGGTGGGAAGTGGAGAGAACCATGGCGGACGGCACCTTGGCTTCGGGGACGGCATCTATCGGAGCACCGACGGTGGCGGCACGTGGACGAACATGGGACTGCGGGCCACGGAGCACCTGTCCACCATCATCGTACACCCAGACGACTCCGACGTGGTCTTCGTGGCCGCCCAGGGCCCGCTGTGGAGTTCGGGAGGGGAGCGCGGCCTGTACCGGACCCGCGACGGCGGCGAGACGTGGGAGAGGGTGCTGGGCGAAGGCCCGTGGACGGGTGTCACGGACATCGTCATGGATCCCCGGAACCCGGACCGGATCTACGCGGCGACCTGGGACCGCCACCGGACCGTGGCCGCCTACATGGGTGGCGGGCCGGGATCGGGGCTCTGGAAGACCGAGGACGGCGGCGAGTCGTGGCGCGAGCTGACGACGGGTCTGCCGACGTCGAACCTGGGCAAGATCGGGCTGGCCATCTCCCCGCAGCGGCCCGACATCGTCTACGCGGCCATCGAGACGGACCGGAGCACCGGCGGGGTCTACATGTCCGAGAACCGCGGCGAGTCGTGGCGTAGGATGAGTGACGCGGTGGCCGGCGGCACGGGTCCCCACTACTACCAGGAGCTCTACGCTTCGCCGCACCAGTTCGGGCGCCTCTACCTGGTGAGCAACACCACGCTCTACTCCGACGACCACTTCGCCACGTACCAGGGCATCGACAACGACCGGAAGCACGTCGACGACCACGCCATTGCCTTCCGACCCGACGACCCGGACTACATCGTCTTCGGCACCGACGGCGGCATCTACGAGACGTACGACGACATGGACACGTGGCGCTACGTCGCAAACCTGCCGCTCATGCAGTACTACAAGATCGCGGTGGACGACGCCGAGCCCTTCTACAACGTCTTCGGCGGCACGCAGGACAACGGTTCCAACGGCGGACCGACGCGCACGGCGTTCGATCACGGCATCCGCAACGCCGATTGGTTCAAGACCCTCGGTGCCGACGGACACGACCAGGCCACGGAGCCGGGCAACCCGGACATCCTCTATGCCGAGACCCAGCAAGGTGGGCTCCACCGCGTCGATCGGCGGACAAGCGAAGAACTGCCCATCCAGCCGCAGGCGAGGGAAGGGGAGGGGTACGAGCGCTTCAACTGGGACGCTCCCATCGAGACGAGCTTCCATCAGCCGACGCGCGTCTACCACGCGTCGTACCGCGTGTGGCGCAGCGACGACCGGGGCGACAGCTGGACGCCCATCTCCGGCGACCTGACGCGGAGCGAAAACCGCCTGGAGCTGCCCATCATGGGCCGCGTCCAGAGCTTCGATAACCCGTGGGACATGGGCGCCATGTCCAACTACAACACCGTGACGTCCATCGGCGAATCGCCCGTGGACGAGAACGTGCTGTGGGCGGGAACGGACGACGGACTCCTGCACGTCACCGAGGACGGCGGCGCGACGTGGCGTCGCATCGAGGTCGGCAGTCTTCCGGGAATGCCGGACCGGGCCTTCGTGAACGACATCAAGGCCGACTTCCACGACCGGAGCACCGTGTACGTGGCGCTGGACAATCACAAGGAGGGCGACTTCGCGCCGTACCTGGTGAGGAGCTCGGACATGGGCCGATCGTGGCAGTCCCTCGCAGGAGATCTACCCGATCGCCATCTCGTCTGGCGCGTGGTCCAGGACCACGTCGATCCCGACCTGCTCTTCGCGGCTACCGAGTTCGGCATCTTCCTGACCGTGGCCGGAGGTGGCGAATGGATCGAGATCGACACCGGACTGCCCACCATCTCCTTCCGGGACATCGTCATCCAGCGTGACCACGAGGACGTGGTAGCGGCGTCGTTCGGAAGGGGGATCTTCGTCCTCGACGACTACACCCCCCTGAGAGAGGCAGCGGCTCAGGGGCTCACCGCTGAGGCCACGCTCTTCGATACCCGGCCCGCGCTCTGGTACATCCCCAAGGAGGTATCGGAGGACCAGGGCGCCAACGAGTGGACGGCGGACAATCCGCCGTATGGGGCCGTGTTCACATACCATCTGCGCGACGGGTACCTGTCGCGAGAGGCGGAGAGGCGTCGGGCGGAAGCCTCGGTCGCTCAGGGAGCAAACGTGCCGTTCCCGGGCTTTGACGCGCTGGAGGCGGAGATGCGTGAGCAAGGCCCGTGGGTGCAGGTCGTGGTGCGCGATGCCTCGGGCAGCGTCGTCAACCGCGTAGACGGCCCCACGTCGGCGGGTATCCACCGGGTTGTATGGGATCTCACCATGGCGAGTCGGGCGTCGGTCCAGCCCGGCGACGAGGGCACCGATGGCGAGCTCTGGGCCCTTCCAGGCAGTTATTCGGCGACCCTCGAGGTCATCGAGGAGGGCCAGGCACGCCAGCTCTCCGGCCCCATGCAGTTCGATGTGAGGCCGCTGTACGAGTCGGCAGTGGCTCGCGTGTCGCCGACGATGATCGCCGCGTTCCGCGACGACTTCGTGGAGGCCCAAAGCGAACTCGATGCCGCCCAGAACCTGCTCGAGGAGCAGCTCGAGACGGTGGCGGCGCTGCACACGGCGCTCATGAGGGCCACGAGTCCGGACCCGGGCCTCGTGAGCCGGATCGAGGCGGCCCGTCAGGAACTCCTCGCGCTCCAGGAGCGCATGGACGAGAGCGAGGCCATGAACGACGTGGGGGACTCGGGCCCGCCGACGCCGGGTGATCGACTGAATGCAGCGGAAGGGGGTCTGGAGACGACGCATGGGCCTACTGCCCAGCACCGCCTCATGCTGGAGGTAGGGCTCCGTGAGCTGGCGCCCATCGGCGCCGAGATCGAGCGGATGGCTCAGCAGGTGGTCCCCGCGTTACGGGCGGCCGTCGAAGCGGCGGGAGCCCCGCCGGTGAGGCGGAGGGGAGGCTGACGGCGTGACGACCGTTCGACCGGAGTCGCGGAGATGATTCGAGGTTCGAAAGGATGACGACTTCCTTCCCGAGAGTGCTCAGCGTGTCGGCGACCCTGATGGTCGCGGCTGCGGCTCTCGCTCAACATCTGACGGCCCAGGACTCCTTCCTCACCCGCTGCGGCGCGGCGGTGCACGACCAAGAAGGGACCGGCTGGGTCTCCGTTCCCCAGGGTCAGATCTTCTGCCCTCTGGCTGCGGACCCCAAGACGGAGCGGTCGTACGTCAGCTACCTGCGGGGCGACTTCGCCACCATTGCCGACGCGCCGGCGGGGCAGCAGACGAACATCGCCGCCGTTGGCCTGGGCGACAGCTTCGCGCTCTTCCGCTACGCCGCACGCCGGCCGGGCAACGGCATCCAGGTCGATCTCTCTGCCGCCGTCTTCAGCCAGTTCAATCTGGACACCGAGAGCTTCGACCTCATCAACGCCGACTACCTGGTGGGCATCCCCGTCACCATGCGGTATTCGGGGTTCTCGACGCGCCTTCGCATCTATCACCAGAGTTCGCATCTGGGAGATGAGTTCCTTCTGAACCGCCAACCGGAGCGAATCAATCTCTCCTTCGAGTCGGTGGAAGCGCTGCTGTCGCAGGAGGTGGGACCCCTGCGCATCTACGGCGGTGGCGAGGCCTTCTTCCGTAAGGAGCCCGACGACCTGGCCAGCCGGCTCGTCCACGCAGGTG
>CALJKZ010000194.1 GCA_937983085.1 uncultured Gemmatimonadales bacterium | reverse complement strand
TTCGATCACCCTTCAGCTTCTCGAGCCGTAGTCCTGGCAACGAGAGGGAGTCGAGCGATACCGCCGCGTTCAACTGGTCGAGAGCCCGGGAGGCTCGTCTGTGCAGCTGGGGTGGCAGTGTCTTCCGGGCGGCCTTGGTGCCGAGTCCGTCGTAAATGTCCTCCGTACCGCGGTTCTTGAAGGATTGAATCAAGTTGCGGCCGACTCCGGACGTGGTTAACGCTTAATGGCAAGTGTAATAGAGCGCTCGCTTTCTAACAAGGAATTTCTGCAGTCCGCATGCGGCTTGTCGACATCTCTGGTAACGCCTGTGGTTTGCTAAACAGGCGGGTGCGGCAGCAGAATTCCGAGACGTTAGCCTGCGCCTGGCTCGGGACTTTCCGGGCTGCATCCTGAAGTGAGACTGGCGGATAGAACCCCGCCGCCGACCCCGCCTTCGAGTCGCATGAACTCCTCGTTGCGCAGGTCCATGGGGAGGATCGGGTTCCGTGCGCGCCGCGCTGAGTTCGCGCGCTACGAAGGGCGCGCCAAAGGCGTGATGGTCGGCGGCTTACAGATGTCATCGGCCGACTCCGCGGGGGGCGCACGCTAACGAGGAATTGCTGCAGCGGCGAAAGCGTCGAGGGGAAGTCCGATCAACGGGTGGCCGGGTGCGCACCGGCTTGCGCCTCGTCGTGCGGGTGCGCCTCTTCGGGTGTGCGAGCGGGCAGCGTGGGGGTGCCTACCTCCGCGGGGGCCGCCAGCAGAATTCCAAGTACGTTAGGTAGGAGATTTCATCAGGGGGACGGTTGGGGCCTAAGCGGATTCCGTGGGCGCTTGTTGGGTGCACACCTCTAGTCGTAGCCGCATGCTCCAGCGAAGAGCCGAGTGAGGTAACGACGGTACTGGACAGCGCTGGCGTGGCTATCGTTACCGTCTTTGACCGGCCGGCCATCTCCACCATCGACGTCGACTCGATGCCCGTGCTACGGATCGGTGGAAAGGCCGAGGGGCAGACTCTCTATCGCGTCGCGGATGCGATCAGAGCCGGTGACGGCTCCGTAGTAGTCGCGGATGGAGCGTCTCGAGAGATTCGGTTCTTCGACTCTGATGGTTCACTCGAACGAGTAGTAGGAGGCGAAGGCGAAGGGCCAGGGGAGTTTGACCGCTTTGCCTCCCTTTCCCCCTACCGCGGCGACTCGTTGTTCGTTTTCGATTCGTGGCTGCGGCGGGCCACGATCTACGATGCCCAGGGTGAGTTCGGCCGAGTCCTGACACTCGACCCCGGCATCCAAGCGCGCGACCTCCTTCCCGTTGGCGGCGAAAGCCTTCTCGGCATCCTGTGGTCGCTCGAAACCTTCGACGAGGTCGAAGGTCCGTACCGCCTTCCGTACTACTTGGTGGTCATGACCTCGAACGGCGCCGTGATCGATACCGCCCTCACGGTCCCGGGCAGTGGCGGGTACAAGGTCCCCAATGAGGCCGGCGGGTATCGCGATCTGGCGCCGCTCTACATCCTCAACGCCCATGTGGCAGCGAGCGGTCTCGGCGGAGTCGTGGGATCCGGCGAGCGCTGGGAGTTCGCGCGGCTGGACGTGAACGGACGCGTCCGGCAGATCGTCCGCGTTCCGTGGATGGATCGCTCGTTGACGACCGAGGAGATCGAGCGGGAGAGAGCTGCGATGGTACGGCCCCAGTCGAGTGCGGACTACCGCGCCATTGTGGCCAGAATGGAAGCCCCTGAGCTCCGACCGGCCTACGGGGATCTTCTCCTCGCCAGCAACGGATGGGTGTGGGCTGCCGAGTATCGCAGTCTCCGAACGGAGGTCGACAACCCGGTGCGCTGGCTAGTGTTCGACGAGTCTGGCGCACCGGTCGGGAGAGCCACGACTCCCTCCCGTTTCACCCTGTTCGAGGTGGGGGACGAGCACCTCGTCGGCGTCCGAAGGGATAGCCTCGACGTCGAGACCGTAGAGGTTCTGTCGTGGGCTCTACGGCCTCCTACCTAACATGGAATTGCTGCTGTCCGCATAAGCTTCTAGGTGCTATCTGGTAACGCCTGTGGTTTGCGAAACGGGCGGGTGCGGCAGCAGAATTCCAGAACGTTAGGCAGATCTTCTGGAGGCATCATCCCCGACACCGGAACCAGGACCGGCCGACTGCGTTTGGTCGCGGAGGCGGCAGCAATCGT
>CALJKZ010000193.1 GCA_937983085.1 uncultured Gemmatimonadales bacterium | reverse complement strand
GGCGGAGTTGCTCGGCTCGCTCTTCCCGCTCGGTGGAGAGATGGATGTGGGCGTTGACGAGCGCGGGCATGACGGTCCTGCCCGTGAGATCGACGCGGGCCGCCCCTCGTGGAATCTCGATCTCCCCGGCGGCACCGACGGCCAGGAATCGATCGTCGGCGACGATGAGGACCCCGTCGTCGATGACCTGTCCGTCGCCGGTGAGGAGCCGGGCGCCTTCGAAGGCCGTGACGACGGCGCCGTCCTGGAGATCCGAGTCGGCACCGGCGCATGCCGCCGCAACGAGGGTGAGCAGGGCGAGGGCGATACGACGCATGGGGCCTCCGGGATCGGGGTCACGGGAGGCACCACATTCCGAGCCCGGGGGTGCCCACGCAAGCCGCCCACCACCCCTGCGCCGCGTGGGCGCCCGCCCTATCATCCGTGGATGATCTCACCCACGCCTCGTCTTCGCTTCTCACCTGCACGTCCCGTCGCCCGGGTCCTCCTCTGCCTCGTCGGCATGGTTCTCCAGGGATGTGTGCCCGACCGTGGCTCCGACGAGTCGATGGCCGACCCCGACGTCGTCCGTACCGCCTTCCACGACTTTCGCGTGGTGGAGGTGGTCGACGGCCTCGTCCACCCCTTTTCCATGGCGTTCACCCCCGAGGGCGATCTCCTGGTGACGGAGCGCCCGGGTCGACTCCGAATCGTCCGGGACGGCGTGCTGCTGCCGGACCCCGTGGCGGGCATCCCCGAGGTGCTCTACCTCGGCAGCGGCGCCAAGAGCATGAACGGGCGTGAGCAGGCGGGCATGCGCGACGTCGTCCTGCACCCGGACTTCGAGGAGAACCGACTCCTCTACCTGAGCTACACCATGCCCGGTGCCGACTCCCTGGGCAACATCGCCGTGGCCCGCGGTCGCTTCGAGGACGACGCCCTCCACGACGTCGAGGAGATCTTCCACGCCGACGCCTTCGGCGACGGAAGCGACCGAAGCTCCCAGTGGGGCGGCCGGATGGTCTTCGACGGGGACGGCTACCTATTCATCACCATCGGGGATCGTCAGTGGCCTTCGACGGGCGACCTGGCGGCCCATCCCGCGCAGGACCCGACCAACCACAACGGAACCACCCTTCGCCTTCACGACGACGGCACCGTCCCCGCCGACAACCCGTTCGTGAATCGCGACGACGTCCGGCCGGAGATCTGGACGTGGGGTCACCGCAACGCCCAGGGCCTCGGCGTCCACCCGGAGACCGGCGACGTCTGGCTCAACGAGCACGGCCCCCAGGGGGGCGACGAGCTCAACCTGCTGCTGCCCGGCAGAAACTACGGGTGGCCGGTGGTGGGGTACGGCGTCCACTACCGCACCGGACTCGCCATCCACGAGGGAACGCAGCGCGAAGGGATGGAGCCGCCCGTCCACGTCTGGGTCCCATCCATCGGCGTCTCCGGAATGCTCTTTTACACCGGCGACGCGTTCCGGGAATGGCACAACGACATGCTGGTGGTGGGGTTGGGGGGACGGCGACTCGTCCGACTCGAACTGGACGGCCAGGACGTGGTCCGCGAAGAGGTGCTGCTTCAGACCGAGGGACGCCTGCGGGACGTGCGGCAGGGTCCTGATGGGCTGGTCTACCTGGCCGTGGACGGGGACGCTCGGGGCTTCGATGGAGATCCGACACCCATCCTACGCCTCGAACCGACGGGGCGTAGGTAGGTAGAAGGGTGGTCCCTACCCCGCACGCCCCCTTCGTGCCCGCTCCGAACCCCTGGATTCCGTGTTGACTTCATCGAGGCCATTTCGGTCGGCCCTCCTCTCCGGAATCGGTGTCCTCCTCGGAATCGGTCTCCTCCTGGCCATCCCACGCGCCTCGGCGGCGCAGGTGGAGTTGTGCCTGGAAGCCGAGCGCTTCGTCCGGGAGACCATGGGCATGACGGCGCTGTCCGAGCCCGACACCATCGACGACTGGCGGACCCGGGCGATGGTGCCCGGGTGTCGGGTCACCGCCGCGGGGGGCAGCCGCCTGCCGGCATCGCAAATCGTGGAGGGCTTCTACGCTCAGGTGGAGATCGAGGGGTGGACGCGCACCCCCGACCCACGGGACGCCCCGGCCGAGGCATCGCTTCGCTACCGGAAGTCCGGCGCCGACTGCCTCTTCAACTTCTACGACAACACGACCACGCTGGCCACCGAGGCCGAGCTCATCGTGAGCGACGCCGTGCCCCTCCAGCCCGGGGAGGTGCTGTTCAGCTTCCTGGTGCTGTGCACGCCGGCGGCACCGGCGGCCCCACGCGGACCGCCCAGCGACGATCGTTCCGGATCCGCGGACCCCGCGGGTGGGCCACACACCGGCACGGGTGTCGTGGAGTCCCCGCCACCGGCGAAGAGCATCGCCATCTATGTGGGCCGCAATCTGACGGACGACGGGTCGGTCCTTCTGGGTGGCTTCGGCCACGAGCCGTCGAGTCACTGGTACGAGATCACCCCGGCCCGCTCCTTCCCACCGGGTACACCCGTGGAGGTGGGGGTCACCGAGGAGGCGCGTTATCCAGGCCGCCGCATGCGGATCCCGCAGGTGGAGGAGACCCTCCGCTACATCACCACCAACTACTCCGAGTTCGCCGGGTTCCCCCCGCCGCTGACCAACGGGGGGCTCAACGAGCGCATGGTGGCGGCTCGGGACGTCTGGTCTCCGTCGAGGCCCGAGCTCCGCGCCATGACGCCCGCGCCTCAGACCGGGCTGAGCTACAGCGATCTGTCCCGCATCGTCATGGAGCGCGCGACTACGGCCAGGGAGGCCGTGGAGATCGTGGGTGCCCTCATCGACGAGCACGGCTACGCCACGTACGGCGGCAACTCCCATCTCTTCGCCGATCCCACGGAAGGGTGGGTGCTCATCGACTTCGCCGGAGGACAGGGGCTCTGGGCCGCCGAGCGCCTGGGTCCCGACGAGGTCCGGGTGAGCTACCCGGGCTACATCCGCGACTTCCCCGTCGACTTCGAGACCGACTCCGACTACATGGGCTCGGCCGATATCGTCGACTTCGCCGTCGAGCAGGGGTGGTGGGATCCCGCGTCGGGCGAGCCCTTCGATCTCCACCGGGTGTACGGACAGCCGTTTCCGAGCGCGCCCGGTGAGGACGACCCCCATTCCCTGTTCCGGTATCCGCCCGCGCTCGAGGAGGAGATCGCCGCGCTGGCACCCGTGGGCCTCGCCGACATGATGGCGCTGGTGCGCGATCCGCGTTGGTCCAACGACGGGGCCGGGTACGGGCAGGTCGCCCACCTGCGATCGGGACTGCGCCCCGAGCTGGGGACCCTGTGGATGTCCATCACGGGCGCCGTGGCCAGCCCCTTCGTGCCGGTGCCCCTGGGCGCGGACGACGTCCCGCCGGAGTACAAGCAGCACCGGTACCTGACGTCCGACTCCGACACAGACTTCCTCGACGCCGAATTCGCCCCCCTCGAAGGGACCGTGTCGGCGTACCGGGTCCACAAGCGGCTCCTGTACCACACCTGCGAGAACCCCGGCGCCTACCTCCAGCCGGTGACCGCCGCCCTCGAAGCCTTCGAGGCCGACGTCATGGCGGCCCACGCCGAGACGGAGGCGCGCGCCGTCCAGCTGGTGGACGAGGGCCGAAGCGAGCTCATCCCGGGCATCCTCACCGACGCGGTGCAGCAGCGTCTCCTCGACGCACTGGACCTGGGGGAGCGTCTGGTGACGGCGGTGGAGGTGGAGACCCGCGCCGACTCGGGCATCCGCATGCCGGACGTCCGGCTCCCCGAGGGAGCCACGTGGCGCCCGGAGAGCGAGCCCATGACCCAGCGCCCAGGCCGCACCTACCACCGGTGCTGGGAGGATGGCCTGGGCGACTACCCCCGTCGCCACGGTAGCTACGCCGACCAGGCGAGCGTCCTCGCCGACGTCGACGCGTCCGAACTGCGTCAGCGGGGCGGCGCACGGACCGGAACCGACCTGGGGCCCTGGTTCGCCGGAGGGATCGTCGGACTTCTGCTGGGCGTGGGCTTCGGAGTCTTCCTGGCGCGGAGTGCGCGGGCGCAATGAGTTCGTTCACACCCACCGCACGTGGGGTCCTACGCCATTACTGGGGCGTGGTGGGGGGCCGATGGTGGCATCTCGCCATCCCCGTCGCGCTGGTCTTCGCCGCCGCGGCCTTCGAGGCCCTCTCGTACTCCCTTCTCATTCCCCTCACCGACGCCGTCTCCCAGAACTCCTTCGACTTCCTCCAGGACTCCCGCTGGTTCGGGTGGATCCTGGCGCTGGTGCCGGACTCGGTCGCCGACTCGGGCTCCCGAGACGCGTACCTGGTGGTGGTGGTGGTGGGTCTGGTCATCGCAGGCCGTATCGGCAAGCTGGTCCTCGAGTACGTCAGCAAGCTCTTCGTCGTGCGCCGCAACGAGCGGTACCGGGTGCAGGTGGGCGAGGAAACCTTCGCCCGCGTGCTCGGCTTCGGACGGCAGTACTTCGATCGCAACGCCGTGGGCCGCGTCGACGCGGAGATCGGATGGTCGAGCTCGGTCCTCGGGCTCCTCACCGCGGCCGAGGGGCTCTTCCAGAACGCCATCGGCCTCCTGGTGAAGGGCGGCGTGATGGTCGGCATCTCCCTGCCGTTGTCCATCGCCTTCGTGCTGTCCCTGCCCTTCGTCCACTCGTTCATGAACACCATCAATCGGACGGCGGAACGGATCGCGTGGGAGGGCGTGGAGGTGGATCGCCGCCTCCGATCGCGCATCGTGGACATCCTCGGGTCCATTCCCCTGGTGAAGGCCTACTCCCAGGAGCGGGCCACCGCGGCCGCCTACGCCGACGTCCTCCGCGAGGCCGAGGAGATCGCCGTCCGACGGGGGCGGGTCATCAGCCTCCGCTATCCCGTCGAGGAGGTCGTCATCCTTCTCGTCATGCTCGTGGTGCAGGGCGCCGTGATCTTCTGGGTAGGGGACTTCCGGCCCGGCGACCTGGCGGCCTTCGGAGCCTTCCTCCTCATCCTCCAGCAGTCGCTTCGGGACTACAAGTACGTCAGCGAGTTCTCCCTGAAGGTGTCCGAGGAGATTCCCCGCCTCGAGGCCGTCGCGGGTCTCTTCGTCGACGACGACAAGTTCATCGTGCCGTCGGGCCCCCGCCGCTTCGAGACGCTGGATCGCGAGATCAAGGTCCGGGGCCTGGACTTTCGGTACCAGGACGGCGTGGACACCCTTCGCGACATCGACGTGGTCCTCGAGGCCGGAAAGGTCACCGCCATCGTCGGCCCCAACGGCGCCGGGAAGACCACGTTCGTCGACCTCATCGCCCGCTTCTACGACGTCGAGCCCGAGACCATCCTCCTCGACGACGTCGACATCCGCGAGTACTCCCTTCCCTCCCTCCACGCGACCATGGCCATCGTCAGCCAGGACGTGTGGCTCCTCAACGGAACGTTGCGCCAGAACCTGACCTTCGGCCTTCAGCGCGACACCGCCGAGGCCGAACTCATGGAGGCGCTCCACGACGTCGAGCTCGGGCGGTTCGTGGAAGGGCTCAGGCACGGACTGGACACGGAGATCGGCGACCGGGGAGTCCAGCTCTCCGGAGGGCAGAGACAGCGGGTCGCCCTGTCGCGCGCCCTCCTAAGGGACCCCGACATCCTCATTCTCGACGAGGCCACCTCCGCGCTGGACAGCGTCATCGAGCAGCGCGTCGCCCGCGCCATCCTCGCCCGGGCCGAGGGGCGCACGCTCATCGTCATCGCCCACCGGCTCTCCACCATCCGCGATGCCGACAAGATCCTCGTCCTGGACGGGGGCCGCATCGTGGAGGAGGGGACGTGGGACGAGTTCGTGGCCCTCGGCGGCCGCTTCTCGGAGTTGCACGGCGCCCGGTTCGGCGAGGGTGCGGTGCGCGGGGGCGCTCCGTAGAATGAGCGACGCTCGCTCCGCATTGATCTCCTCAGCCAGAGCGTCGAAAGCTCGA
>CALJKZ010000192.1 GCA_937983085.1 uncultured Gemmatimonadales bacterium | reverse complement strand
GCTTCCGTCCGTCGGCCAACTTCTGTGCCCCGTCGAACTTCTGCGATGGTGGAGCCAACTTCTGTTACACGTCCGGGGCCAACTTCTGTTGTCCTCCGTCGGCGAACTTCTGCCACGGGGGTGGAGGCGGAGCGAACTTCTGCTTCCGTCCGTCGGCCAACTTCTGTGCCCCGTCGAACTTCTGCGATGGTGGAGCCAACTTCTGTTACACGTCCGGGGCCAACTTCTGTTGTCCTCCGTCGGCGAACTTCTGCCACGGGGGTGGAGGCGGAGCGAACTTCTGCTTCCGTCCGTCGGCCAACTTCTGTGCCCCGTCGAACTTCTGCGATGGTGGAGCGAACTTCTGCTTCCGCCCGGCGGCGAACTTCTGTGACCCGTCGCACTTCTGCCACGGCGGTGGAGGTGGAGCCAACTTCTGCTTCCGTCCGTCGGCCAACTTCTGCATGCCATCCGCCAACTTCTGCGAGGGTGGCGCCGGCGGTGGAGCCAACTTCTGCGCCTGAGTGCTTCTGAAGCAGAAGCTCCGGTGACGACCGGGGGTGGATGGGTCGCGTCCACCCCCGGGTCGACCTAGGGTCCATGGCGGTGCAGGGCGAGCCGTACCAAGGACATCGGGAAACGACCGTCAAGTTGGCGCCGGGAACGTCCGTGGAGCAGATCCAGTCCGGGTTCGCCCTCCGGTCCGGCACGCGCCACGTCGCGCTGGATCCCTCGTGGGGCCGATACCTCGACGCGTTGGAAGAGCTCGCCGTACGCGACCTGTCCGAAGCGGCATGGGCAGAGCGCTTCGTAGAGGCCGGTGGAGACGAAGGTGCCGACCGGCTTCGGGGATTGCTCCCGGTTCTCGAGTCGGCGGGACTGTTGAGCAGGACGCTTCGCTTCGAGGGACAACCCGTGGCGAAGCTGGCGCCCGTCGCCGCGCCTCGGGACGCCCCTGAGCGAGCGGTCCAGGGACGCGACTATCACCTGGGTCGATTCGGATTGCTGCGTGTCGAGGAGGGTGACCTGGTCCTCTCGTCGCCACTGTCCACCTATCGCCTGATGGTGATCGACCCCCGCGTTCTCCTGGCTGTGTGGCGTTTGGCGTCGCGCGCCAACGCGGATCAGCTCGAGGACCTTGCTCCTGGGGTGGGAAGGGCGCTCCTGGAGTTGCTTTGCAGGGGCCGGTTGGTGGAAGAGGCTTCCCCGTCATCGCCGAAGACCTCGCCTCCCTGGGAGTTCCACGAGCTCCTCTTTCACACGGCGTCCCGACTCGGCGGCCGCGACGTTCGGATCGGTGCCACCTACCCCGGGGCCGAGTCGGGCCCGGCTCCGCCCGGGATCCCTCCGACTGCCTCGGACGTGCCCGTCATTCCCCTACCCGTTCCGCCGGCCGGGTCCAAGCCCTCCGTTCCGTTCGAGCAGGTCCTTTGGCATCGACGCTCCATCACGTCCTACGGTCGACGTCCCGTGCGATTGATCGATCTCGCGGAGTTGCTACGGCTGTCGTGCCGTCTCACCAACGAGGGGCGCCCAGCGGGGTCGAACGCCTACCCCGTCTATCAGAGGAACTACCCGAGTGGGGGAGGCATCCATTGCCTGGACGTCTATCCGGTCGTGATGGCGTGTGAGGGGCTTTTGCCGGGGGTCTACCGATATGACCCGAGGGGACATGCCCTGGAGTTGCGCGCTCCGGGGCCGGGAATCGCGGAGGGACTGGTTCGGGCACATGGAGTGCCACTGACGGGCAGTACGAGTCCGCCCATCATGCTTCTCATGACCGCCCGCATGTAGCGCGTGCCCTGGAAGTACAGCGCCATTTCCTACTCGCTGATCCAGAAGGAGGTCGGCGCGCTCTTCCAGACGCTGTACCTGGTGGCCACCTACCTCGGTCTCGCTCCCACGGCCTGGGGTAGTGGCGACTCCCACGCCTTCTCGCGGGCGACGGGCATCCCCTTCCTGGAACAGCCGACCATCGGCGAGTTCCTCGTCGGGACGAGACCCGAGACCTGAGGCTCAGCTGTGGGCTGCTGCCTCGTTCACGGCGCGTGCTGCCGCGACGCCCGATTCGAGCGCCCCTTGGGTCCAACCGGGCAACACGGAGTACTGGTCGCCGGCGAAGTGAAGGCGGCCGAAGGACTTGCCGCCGTGGTGGAGGGCCTGGCTCATGGTCCCTGGGGCGAACCAGGCATAGGCGTCGGGCCAGTGATGGGTGGCCCAGCGCCCCGTGCTGTACATGCCGGCCCCGCCGAAGACCTTCCCGATTTGCACCAGGGCCAGTTCGTGCTGACGATCCCCCGACATGCCGGCGAGCACGTCGGCCCAGTGCCCGGCCACGTAGCACTCAATGACTCCCGCCGTGCCGGCCTGGTTCGAGGTCTGGTTGTTGATCCACATCCCGGGAACGTCGGGCGACTGGCCGCCCAGCGGCTCGGGGAGGTCCGTATTGGCGATGCCCGAGCGACCCTTGGAGACCCAGAAGCGCTGGTCGAACTCGACGTATACGCGGGTCACCCGGGTCGGCAGGTAGAGATCCAAGGCGCGACGTTGCTCGTCTGGCAGCGTCGGCTCGAAGGCGATCTGCTTGAGGGCGGGAACCGGCACGGCGCAGATGACGTGGTCCCCGGTCCAGCTTCGCCCATCTGCGCCGGTCACCGTGCCTTCGGTGCCGGTGAAGGAGATCTCCGTCACCTCCACTTCACGAACGAGAGCACTCCCGAGGGCGAACCCGAAGGCGGCCACGAACTCGTCGTTACCGTTGACGAGGTTGTTGTCTCCGGGGTGCGGAGCTCCGGTCGCGTGGCCGACGCCCCCGGTCCGCTCGTCCACGCTCGCGTACGCCCGCAGCGAGGCGTGGTTGAGGGAGAAGCGGGGACCGTCGGCGGCCTCCACGATGTGATTCAGAGTGAGATCCCGCAGCATCTCCAGAGCGGCCGTGGAGCTTGGACCATCCCCCATCAGATCGACGTAGCCTCGCCGAAGAATGTCGAAGCCCGTCGCCGACATGCCCTCGGGCGGCTCGTTCGTTCCCAAGGCGTTGCCGGCGATGAAGAGCTGCTCCAGGGTGGCGTTATCGAACTTGGCCAACCCAGGCGGCGGCCAACCCGGTGCTCGAGGATCCCCGTACGCCTCGAACTCCCTGGCCGCACCCCCGAGTGCGTTCTCCAACCACGCGTGGGGGCCGGTATCCTGCTCCGAAGGC
The DNA here is from genome assembly GCA_937983085.1 of uncultured Gemmatimonadales bacterium. Lineage (GTDB taxonomy): Bacteria > Gemmatimonadota > Gemmatimonadetes > Longimicrobiales > Gaopeijiaceae > UBA2589. The sequence continues at coordinate 8,674 of CALJKZ010000192.1, read as the reverse complement.
CAGAGGCCGGGTGGCGTGGGATCGAGCGGACCGCCGTCGCATGGGATCGCCTGGTCGATGTGGCGATCGAAGATGGTCGCGTCGCCCTTCGGCTTGATGGGCCGCAGCAGAGGCTCGAGTCCCAGCTCCTTGATGAAGCCCATCGTGTAGGTGTGTTGGCCCATCAGGAACGCGGCCCCGGCTTCGACGTGCAATCCGTCGGAGAACATGTTTCGAAAGGTGAGAACACGTCCCCCGGGCCGAACGGCCTTCTCCAGCACGGTTACGTCGTGTCCCGCCTGCTGGAGTCGAAGGGCTGCGGACATCCCGGCCAGGCCGGCACCGACGATCACCACCCGTTGCGGGTTCCCGGTCTTCTCGAGCTTCGACGAATCGAACGGCGGAAAGCGATTCATGGCGACCTGACCTCCCGAAGGCTCGGACGCTGGACCGCCCGTTCCGCAACCTGTTCGCTGAACCAATGGTTCGCAAACCCGGGCGCCCCGATGCAGATTCCCTGGGTCCCGCACCCCCTGATTTTCCCCCCCGATCAGAGAATGATGACGACGAACCATGGCGGCTGAGGCCTCCACGGGTGCGCTCCGGCGTGCTGCGTCAGAGCTCAAGCGGCGTGGAGTGCCACAGGCGTTGGGGGGCTACCTGGTGTTGGCGTGGGTCGTAGTCCAGGTGGCGGATGTCGTTCTTCCGGCTCTGGGCGCGCCGGATCAAGCCATGACGGTGCTGGTCTTCGCTCTCGCCGCCGGCCTGCCGGCCGTACTCGTCGTGTCCTGGATGTTCGACCTCCGACGAAGCGGCCTGGTGCGGGATCGCTCGACGGCACCCACGGCGACCGAGGCCCTTCGAACCGGCCTCGACAAGAAGTCCATCGCCGTTCTCCCCTTCGCCGACCTGAGCGCGGAGGGAGATCAGGAGTACTTCGCGGCGGGGATTGCCGAAGAGCTCACCAACAGCCTGTCGGCGATCCCGGGACTGCGGGTCGCGGCCCGCACCTCGACGTTGCGGTTCAAGGGGGAGTCGGTCGATTTCGCGGAGATTGGACGCGCACTCGGTGTCGGGTCCGTGGTGGAGGGGAGCATCCGCAAGGCGTCGGACCGGATTCGCATCAGTACGCGGCTCGTGGACGTGGAAACCGGCTTCGACCTCTTCTCGGAGAAGTTCGACCGCCCGTTCGACGATGTCTTCGCCGTCCAGGACGAGCTTTCGCGGTCCCTCGCCGCGACCCTGCGCGTCGAGCTCCTCTCGGCGGGTGAGGACCGACGGATGGACACCACGGCGTCCGAATCGACGGCCTACGATCTCTACCTGCAGGGTCGTCACTTCTGGCATCGGCGCTATGCCGTCGGCCTCGATACCGCCCTGAAGTACTTCCAGCGAGCGTTGGAGGTCGATCGTGACTTCGCGCTGCCCTATGCCGGGATCGCCGACACACTCAGCGTCAAAGGGATGTGGGGATTCGCCGTCGACGCCCGTGAGGAGGCGCATGCCGCGGTCGAGAAAGCCCGCACGCTGGGGCCCGGGCGGCCGGAATCGCTGTTCGCCGAGGGTCTGGTCTCGCTCGTGTTCGGCGGCGACTGGTGGAAAGCCGAGCAGGCGTTCGAGGCGGCCATCGTTCTGCGCCCGAACTTCGGGGAAGCCTTTGGATGGCTCGGATTGCTCCGCGCTGCCCACGGTCGAACGCGCGCGGCGCGGGACTCGATGAGGCAGGCTCTCGAGATCGAGCCCGACTCGCCGTACGTCGTGGCGCTGGTCGCATACGGCCATCTCTGGTTACGCGACTATCAGGAGGCTGTCGACATCAGCCAGACGCTGGCTGACGGGGACCCGGAATCGATCATGGCCATGCAGATTCAATCCATTGGTTGGGCGGGCCTCGGAGACTTTGCCAGCGCCCAGCGAACGATCCGCACCATGCTGGTGCTGACCAATCGGGCGGACCTGCCGTTGGCACTGTCATCGTGGATGTTGAGCGCAGGAGGGCGTAAGGAAGAGGGGCTCGAGTACGCTGAGGAGCTGCTCGGCCGGGGCGAGACGCGGGGGGTGGGGGCCGTGATGAAGGCCATCGCGGAGGTGACCGCACGCCCTGAGAAGGCCGTCGAGACGCTCCGCGCGGGCCACAGGGAGGGGGCAGCCGGTACCGCTCTCGTTCACCGGTATCCGTTCTGGGATGACCTCCGTGCCACGTCCGAGTGGCGGGGCTTCATGGACGATCTGGGCGTGGTGATCGGCGAGGAGGGTTGAGGCACGTGTCCAAGACCTCGATGGCGTCCAAGGCATACCGGTGGTACGTGGTCGTCGCCCTCACGCTGGTGGGTGTCCTCAACCTCATGGATCGCCAGATCCTGGCGATCCTTCTCGAGCCCATCAAACTCGACCTCGGTGCCACGGACACCGAGATGGGGCTGCTGACGGGGTTCGCCTTCGTGTTGTTCTTCGCCCTGGCCAGCATCCCGTTGGCACAGGTCGCCGATCGCTCCTCCCGAAGGGCGCTCATCTCCATCAGCATCGCCTTCTGGAGCGTGATGACCATCGTGGCCGGTAGGACGACGACCTTCATGCAGCTGGCGCTGGCCCGCGTAGGCCTGGGCGTTGGAGAAGCGGCGAGCGGCCCGGCGAGCCAGTCGATGATTTCGGACTACTTCGAGCCTGCCGAGCGAGCCGCGCCCCTCGCGTGGATCGCGGCGAGCGTGCCCATGGGACTCATGGCCTCGTTCATGATCGGCGGAGCGATGAGCGAGGCGCTCGGGTGGCGGGCGACGCTGCTGTGGATCGGTGTCGCGGGCCTCGTGCTCTCCGTCGTCGTGGCGGTCACCGTCCGGGAGCCGGTACGAGGTGCGTCGGAGGCGGGAGCCGACACGCGGGTCCACGACCTGGGCGCCACGCTGACCTATCTATGGGGGCTCCGTTCGTTCCGCTTCCTGGTCCTCGCCGCGTCGCTCGATGTCTTCGCTGGCTACGTACTCCTGGCGTGGAGCCCTTCGTTCTTGATGCGCGTCCACGACATGGGCCCGACCGAGGTGGGTGCCTGGTTGGGCTTGGCGTCGGGTCTCGGAGGCGTCGCGGGGACGTTCCTCGGCGGTGGCGTTGCGCAGCGGTTGGGAAAACGTGACCCCCGGTGGTTGCTGCGGGTCCCGGGCTTCGCCTGCCTGTCCGCCGCGCCCGTCGGGTTCCTGTTCCGGAGGCTCCCCGCGACGTACGCGCCCTACATGTTTTTCGGGGTGATGTTCTTCGGACCGGCGATGTACGGTCCGGTGCTCGGCGTTACTCAGAGCCTCGCCAAGGTGCGCATGAGGGCGCTCGCTGCGGCCGTCCTGATGCTGGTCTACAGCGTACTCGGAGTGGGTCTGGGACCCCTCACCACAGGGATGCTCAGCGACGTGCTCACGCCGACGCTGGGTGAGGAGGCCATCCGATACGCCATGGGTCTCGCTCTGGTCGGCTTCGTCGGGTCCTCGGTCCTCTTCCTCTACGCGGCGAAGCGACTCCCGGCCGACCTCGAGGGTGGTGCCTCGGACGCTTGATCCACCGGGTCGAGGAACTACGAGGCGCCAGCTGAGTGCATGGGCGCCAATGATTCGATCCACGAGTGCACCGCTGGCGGAAAGAAGTCTCTGCGGTCGCCGCGATACTTCATCACCGGTGGCAGCGTTGCGTACATGCCGATCATGGCCTCCCAGCCCCGGAAAGTGGGCTCGTCGAGCCCACCGTGTACCCACTGGTAGTGAAGCGCCTCGCTGGCCTTGAGGAAGGCGAAGGTCAGTTCGATCCATCGGATCTCTTCGTCCTCGGTGAGAGCCGAGCGATCCTGCATTCCGACTCTCCAGATGCGCGCCAGCTCTCCATCGTGCATGAGAAGCGTATTGAGCTCGAGCATCTTCGCCACGGCGCTTCCATGCTCGGACCGGCGCGCCATCTGATTGCTCAGCCTCAGCTGTATCGCGACGTACACGAGGGCCAGTGCGATCACCAGCCCGACCAGGATCGAAACGATCTGGGAAGTCGTGGCCCAGTCCATGGTCCGTCCTCCAGGGTGGGAGACGCAGCCCCCCGGGTCGTCGGCCGACCGAGGGGACGGCCAACGATATCGCGTACGGACGCGTCGCCGCTACGACCTCACGAGGGGTCGTCCACGCGGAGCCGGACGATGTGTTGCTCGCCGAACTCACCGTTCCGATATCCCCAGATCACGCCGTGGCTCACGGCGCGGACATCGACGCCCGGTGGGCCCACGACGCGCCCCAGGTAGTCGCCCTGCCGCGTGAATACCTCCATGCGGAGGGGCTCCAGCCATTGAGGCGTGGCTCGCAGGCCGGCTACGGACTCGACGTGTCCTGGATCCGGTCCCGACGACTCGGTGGCGACGTGAACCCAGACGTCGCCGCCGGGTGCGGCGAACACGCCGCGGATGGTCGGCTTGAAGTCGGGTACGGGTGGGAATCGATCGGGGGCGCCGGCCCGGCGCCTGAGAAACTCGTTCTGAGCCTCCCAGTCCGCGCGTTCCGACGGTAGGAGGCCCACACGGGGGTAGTCGTCGCGCTCCACGCGTCGCACGGAGCCCGTCGAGTCGACGACCTGGAAGGCCAGGCGGGAGCCCACGGCGGCGATCCCGAAGTGCGATGGACTCCAGATGTCGAAGCGCCCCGGTGCGATATCCGCTTGGCCCCGACCCACCTCGTCGTCCCACGGTGTCGCCGGGAGATCCAACAAGTCGACGACTTCGCCATCGAGGGTCATGGCGATGAAGCGATGCGCAGGTCGGGCGAGGCGCAGCACCAGGAGGGAATCACGGGACGTCGCCAGGCTTCGACCGATGGCGAACCGGTGCTGGGTTCTCCATTCGGTGCGGTACGTCCCGTCGGTGTCGTAGAGGAGGATCCGTCCGTCGTAGAGTTGCACGGCGATGACCCCCGTGCTGGTGACCGCCAGATCCACCACCGCGTCGTACTCGCCAGGGCCCTGCCCGCCCTGCCCGATGAACCCCATGAACGACCCATCGGCCCCGAAGCGCGAGATCCGGTTGTACATCTGGTCGTAGACGACCACGCCGGCGTCGGGGGTCGGAGCCAAGGGCTCCAGGCGGCCGAAGACGTACTCGTCGGAGGCGTCGGGGCTTCCCAGGACGAGATCGAAGTGGGCGGTTCGCTCCGCACCCCACGCCGCAGGCGACCGCGAAACGACGACGGTGGTGTCGCCGGCGACCTCGATGGTGTCGGCCATTGGCTCGGTGGCGCAGCCGGCGGCGACGAGAGCGGCGGATGAAGGGATGGCGACGGTACAGATGGCCTTCAGCCGTCCGCGCACGGCTCTGCACCCCGCGGATCTCACTCCCCACTCTCCCCTCGGAGGGTCAGGTACACTCGGACGGTGGGCACCGAGTCACGGCGACCACTGCGCTGGCTGACCCAGGTCCAGCCGCCTTCCACGCTCATTCCGAGAAAGACCTCCCGTTCACCCGATGGACCCGACGTACGCCGCCCGATCCGCAGGGAACGAAAGCCGACCAAGAGGCTGGGAACGACGTGCCGCCCCTCCACGCGAGCGGCATCAGTGGCGATCCAAGCGGAGTAACGACTCATGGCCCCGCCACCGTAGACCTCCGCTCGGCGATCAGCGAAGAACGGCACGCGGTACGATCCAAGCGTGGTCACGCTGAGGTTGGTGACCGCTCCGCGCCGGGCTTCGACCCCCGAGGCGCCTCCCGCTGCAGCCGAGTGCCGATAGACCGACGGACTCGCCGAGAGCGCCCACGTGTCGTTGCCAACGATGCGGAAGAAGCCGTGCAGGCCCCTCGAGAAGCTCAGGCCCACGTCGAACCAATCCGTCAGGCCGTAGCTGAAGCCCAGGAGGTCCAGTCCACCGTCACGAGAGCCTCCACCCCCGAGGGAGGGAATGGGGTTGATCTCCTGCTCAAGGCTGTCGGTGAGCAGGGGAAGGGATCCCGCCACCTCGGCAAAGGTGCCGAAGGAGCTGGAGAACTGCAGGGTGTGCGCTCCGAGAGCCTGACCTCGACCGGCGGTCACCCCGCCGAGGGGGAGCGAGATCGTGCTCGTACACGCGGTGGTGAGGAGGAGGAGCAGGGGGACGCCGCAGGCTCGACGAGTCTCGACTTGGCGCAACATCATGCGGAGGTAGAGGAGCGACACGATGACGCCGAACGCCCCGACGACCTCTCCGATGGCGCCGATGGCGTCCCAATTCACTGGACCTCCCGCGATTCGACGTTGCCCAGGCCGACGACGCAGGAATTCTGCGGCCGGGCCGGCCGGTCGGCAAACGAGCAGTCTACCGGGGCGGCATCCCGTGAGGCCCCACCCCACGCCCCATGGCCCGAAAGATGCGGTATCGGCGTGTAGAGTCCGCGAAGGGCTCGCGAACCACCGTATTCCAGATTCGGGGGGACACCATGAAGAAGTGGATCGCACTCTCGGCGTTTACCGCGGCCCTGCTGGCCGCGCCCGCCTACGTCGCCGCGCAGAACGCCATTCAGCTCGAGCTCGCCGTGGCCGCGGGTGTCGAGGAGAGCATGCCCGTGGGCGAAGCTCAGGAGTTTCCGGCCGATGTCGGCCAGGTGTTCCTGTGGACACGTGTTCACGGGGCAGCCGACTCGAGCATCCAGCACGTCTGGATTCACGGCGAGATGGAGTTCCCGGTAACCCTCGACATCGGGGGCTCTCCGTGGCGCACCTGGAGCAGCAAGACCATCCCGCCCGAATGGTCGGGCGAGTGGAGCGTCGAGGTCCGCGACGCCGCGGGCAACGTGCTCGAGACGCGGAGCTTCATGGTCGGGATGTAGCGCGACCGATAGCGGAACCAAGCCCGACATCCCATGATGGGCGCGAGATCAGGGCTGGTTCCCGCCAGGACGAAGAGGTCCTTTGAGTACCGATGTCGTAGCACGGCTGAATGCCGCACTCCAGGGTCGGTACGAGATCCAGGGCGAGTTGGGCGAGGGTGGGAAGGCCACCGTCTACCTCGCCGACGACCTGAAACACAACCGGAAGGTCGCGCTCAAGGTCCTGAAGCCGGAGCTCGCCGCCGTGGTGGGCGCCGACCGGTTTCTCACCGAGATCGAGACGACGGCGAATCTGCAGCACCCCCATATCCTTCCGCTGTTCGACTCGGGCGAGGCGGACAGCTTCCTCTTCTACGTCATGCCGTACGTGACGGGGGAGACGCTGCGCGACCGTCTGGAGCGGGATCGTCAGCTTCCGGTCCACGAGGCCGTGGGCATCGCCGTGTCCATGGCGGGAGCTCTCGAGCACGCACACCGGAAGGGGGTCATCCACCGCGACATCAAGCCGGCCAACGTCCTCCTGCAGGACGGTCAACCCGTCATCGCAGACTTCGGGATCGCGCTCGCGGTGGGGTCGGCGGGCGGAGCTCGCCTCACGGAAACAGGCCTGTCGGTGGGCACGCCGTCCTACATGAGTCCTGAGCAGGCCACCGGCGACCAGCACGTCGGCCCTCAGAGCGACATCTACGCGCTCGCGTGCGTGCTGTACGAGATGCTGGTTGGCGAGCCGCCGTTCCCCGGTCAGACGGCTCAGGCCGTCCTGGGCCGGATCATCTCCGGCGACTATTCGCCGGCCAACGCCCAGCGCCCGTCGGTGCCCGCCCACATCGATGCGGCCGTCCGAAAGGGGTTGGAGAAGATCTCCGCCGACCGCTTCGCCACCGCCGACGAGTTCGCCAAGGCGCTTCAGGATCCGGGGTTCAGGCACGGAAACGAGGAGGTGGCTGTTGCGCCGGCAGGCCCATGGAAGGGTGTGGCCATCGGGATGTCCGTCACAACGGTCATCTTCATGAGCCTGATGATCTGGTCGCTCATGCAGCCATCTCCTGAGCCGCCGGTCGCGTGGTTCGGCGTGGAGTTGCCTCGAGGGCACGATCCCTCCCTCGGGTTCGGCGCCAACGTGGCGATATCACCCGACGGAGAGACCATCGTGTACACGGGCCCGTCGACGGAGGCGGGCGTGCCCAACCAGCTATGGATGCGTCGGCGGGGATCACTGGACCCCGCCCCCGTCCCCGGGACCGAGTACGGGTACAACCCGGTCTTCTCACCCGACGGAGAGCGGATCGCATTCCACACCCAGGCCCCGAACCAGATCAAGATTGTGGGCCTGACGGGCGCGCCACCCCTGACCGTCGCCACCGAGGGCATCAACGTGAACTCCCTCGCCTGGGGCGACGATGGCTTCCTGTACACGGACTTGCCCGAGCCGGAGGGGGGCGGGATCGGTCGTCTTCCGGCTTCAGGGGGAACGGGTGTCGAGCGCCTCACCTCGTTGGACGGCGAGACGGCGGAGGCCTTTCATGCCTGGACGCAGGTGCTGCCCGGCAGCAGGAAGATCCTCGCGACCATCGGCTACACACCCCAGGGTAACTTCAACGGGTATCGCATCGGTCTCTTCGATCTCGAAGGCGGGGAGAAGACCATCGTGGCCGCGGCGGTCTTGGCGCGCTACTCGCCCACAGGGCACCTCCTATACGTTACGGCGGACGGACAGCTGCTGGCCGCCGACTTCGATCCAGAGAGTGGGGAACTTGGTGCCCCGGCGGTCATCGCCGACGGTGTCGCCGTAGGAGGGTTCGGTGCCGCCGATATCGCCATCTCCGACGAAGGGACCCTCGTCTACATGGCGGGGAGCCTGACCTCCGCTCTCGGCCGCGCGGT
>CALJKZ010000191.1 GCA_937983085.1 uncultured Gemmatimonadales bacterium | reverse complement strand
CCGGCGAACTGAGGGGAAGATTGCCGGGGATGATGACGCTCATCTCCCTGGCCATCGTCGTGGCCTTCGTGTACAGCCTCGCGGTGACTCTGGGTTGGCCGGGAGAGGCGTTGTGGTGGGAGTTGGCCACGCTCGTGACCATCATGGTCCTCGGTCACTGGATCGAAATGCGATCCATCGGCAAGGCGCGCGGCGCTCTCAAGGAGCTGGCGAAGCTCCTCCCCGACATGGCTGTTCGCGTAACCCCGGCCGGGACCGAAGAGGTCCCGGTTTCGGATCTCTCCGATGGGGACATCGTGCTGGTCCGGCCAGGAGCGTCGGTTCCTGCGGACGGTGTCGTCAGGGAGGGTCGCAGCTCGGTGAACGAGTCCATGATCACCGGGGAGTCCAAGCCGGTGGACAAGGCACCCGGCTCCGACGTGGTGGCGGGCACCGTGAACGGGTCGGGGTCGCTCAGGGTGGAAGTCACCGGAACGGGGGAGGGGACCGCCCTCGCCGGCATCATGCGCCTGGTGGAGGACGCCCAGACATCCCGCTCCCGGGCTCAGGCTCTCGCCGACCGAGCGGCGTTCTTCCTCACCATCGTCGCCGTCGGGGCGGGCCTGGCGACCATAACGACGTGGCTCATCGTCGGAGATGATTCGGCTTTCGCGGTCCAACGCCTCGTGGCCGTACTGGTCATCGCCTGTCCCCACGCCCTGGGACTCGCGGTGCCTCTCGTCGTGGCCATCTCGACGACCCTTGGAGCCCGGAGTGGGCTGCTCGTGCGCGACCGACGGGGTCTGGAGGAGGCAAAGGACATCGATGCCGTCGTGTTCGACAAGACGGGGACGCTCACCTTCGGTGAGTTCGGTGTGGTATCGGTGTCGGCGATCGACGGGATGGGCGAAGCGGAAGCTCTGCGCCTCGCCGCCGGCGTCGAGCAGGACTCGGAACACACCATCGCCCAGAGCATCGTGAATGCGGCTCGAGAGCGCGGCCTGGAAGTCCCTACCTCCAGTGGGTTCGAGGCGATTCCAGGTCACGGCGTCGTGGCCGAGGTGGAGGGGAGGGAACTCCGCATGGGCGGCCCGGCTCTTCTCCGGGAGTATCAGGTTGCGGTCCCCGATATGATCCGTGCCGCGGGAGAGGAGAGCGAGGCTCGCGGCCAGACCACGGTCTACCTCGTCGAAGACGGCAGTGCCATCGCCGTCTTCGGGCTGGCAGATCGGATTCGGGAAGAGTCCCGGGAGGCTGTTCGGGCGCTGCGCGGCCTGGGCATCGAGGTGGTCATGCTGACGGGAGACGCACAGGCCGTGGCCGAAGCGGTGGCGGAGGATCTCGGCATCGAGACCGTCTTCGCCCAGGTTCTTCCCGAACAGAAGGCCGACAAAATTCGGTCGCTGCAGGCTGGCGGGAAGCGCGTGGCCATGGTCGGGGACGGCGTCAACGACGCGCCCGCCCTCGTCACTGCGGATGTCGGCGTAGCCATCGGAGCGGGTACCGACGTTGCCGTGGAGGCTGGAGACGTCGTGCTGGTGCGTAGCGATCCCCGGGATCTACCGCGAATCGTAATGTTGAGCCGCGCGACCTACCGCAAGATGATCCAGAACCTCTGGTGGGCGGCGGGCTACAACATCTTCGCGATCCCGCTGGCCGCCGGCGTCCTGGCTCCGTGGGGCATTCTCCTCCACCCCGCGTTCGCCGCCGTGCTCATGTCCATGAGCACGATCATCGTGGCCCTCAACGCGCAACTGCTGCGACGCACCGACCTTACGCTCGACTGATCACCTGCGCGAAGGCAGGAGAACGGATGGACCTTCTCGGACCCCTCTCGGAAGGATCCCGCACGGCTCTCGGCTTCTTCTGGAAGTCGGGGTGGGCGTTCGTCTTGGGGTATTTCATCAGCGCCATGATCCAGGCGTTCGTGCCCAAGAGCCGTCTTACGAAACACATGGGAGACCCCAGCGCCGGGTCCATCACCCTCGCCACGATCTTCGGGTCGATCTCGTCTTCCTGCTCGTTCGCCGCCCTGTCCGCTGCTCGATCCCTGATCCTCAAGGGGGCGCACTTCGTCGCCGGCGTCGCGTTCATGTTCGCTTCGACGAATCTCGTCATCGAACTCGGCATCCTCATCTTCATTTTCCTGGGGTGGGAGTTCGTGGTGGCCGAGCTCATCGGTGGCGTCGTGATGATCGTCGTGAGCGCGACCATCATTCGTGCAACCTATCCCAGGTCCTGGCTCGAGTCCGCGCGTGAGCGGGTCGAAGACGTGGATGGGGAAGAGGACGAATTCGACTGGCGGGAGCGAATCCGCAGTCCCGAGGGATGGCGTCGGGTCGGCCACAACTTCGTATCCGAGTGGGGCATGGTCTGGGAGGAGATCCTCATCGGGTTCACGATTGCCGGCTTCGTGGCCGTGCTGGTCCCGACCTCGTGGTGGGGGGCGATCTTCCTGCTCGACCTCCAGGGTGAGTTGCCTCAATGGCTCATCGTTCTCGAGAACGCGTTGGTGGCGCCCTTCGTAGCCGCGGCGACCTTCATCGGGAGCATGGGAAACATTCCACTGGCCACGGTACTGAGCAGCAACGGTGTGCTGTTCGCTGGCATCATGGGATTCATCTACTCGGATCTCATCGTGCCGCCGCTGGTGGCTGTGAACGCCAAGTACTACGGGTGGCGTGTGGCCCTGTACATCGCGGCAGTGATGTACGTGAGCATGGTGTCGACTGCACTGCTGCTCCACGTGGTTTTCGGGGCTCTCGGAGTCACACCCGAAAGTCAGCGCGTCGTCGAGGAAGCCACGCGCTTCGCCATCGACTACACCTTTTGGCTCAACCTCATCATGGCGTTCGTGGCTGCCTGGCTCGTTTGGCTGCACCGTCGCTTCCTGGCCAGCGGCATGGGAGGCGACGGGATGGAGATGCCGGGTGGTGGGCCCGTAAAGCGGGCGGTTGCCCTCGCGGCGGCGGCGGCACTGATGGTTGGAGCAGGGGTGTGGCTCGGCGGGATCTGAGACGGTCTTGACCTTGGAGTGGACTCAAGGGTTTATCGTTGATCAACGGCCACGACAGCGATCGAAGGGAACTGCATGGCGATCGACAACGAGACGTTTTTCATCGGAGGATTGTCCGAGCGGAGCGGCGTCAGCCGCGACACGATCCGATACTACGAGGCGAGCGGTGTTCTGCCCGAGGCTGATCGGAGCAGATCCGGATACAGGATCTACGGGTCCGGTGACGTGGACCGCATCGCGTTCGTGAGTCAGGCTCAAACGCTGGGACTCAGCCTCGAGGAGATCGTCGAGATCCTCAACATCATCGACGACGGCGGGGAGCCGTGCCCGCATGTGCTCGGGCTGCTGTCTGCCCGGCTCGAGGAAATTCGAGAGCGGATCCGGGGACTCCGCGAACTCGAAGCACGGCTCGAGGAGAGGCTGGCGCGCGGGGAGTCGGCGACATCGGGGTCCGGATGTCGGTGCCGGATCATCGAGGAGGTGCCGTGACCGCACTCGAGGGGCCCGCGAGCCGGACGACGGTGATGGCCAAATCGTATGAGCGGTCGTAGCTCGGTCTGGGCGGCGTTCGGGGCATCCATCGGCACGCTTCTGTGCTGTGTCCTGCCGTCACTGCTCGTCCTCTTGGGGCTGGGAACTACTGTCGCGGCGATCACCTCTGCGGTGCCAGGGCTGGTGTGGCTGTCCCAGAACAAGGCATGGGTATTCCTGTTCGCCGGCATCCTCATCGTGGGGAGCCGCGTCTATGGCGATCGCGTCGCTCCGCAGGTGGCCATGGAAGGCGCGACGTGTCCGCCTCCACTGGGGAGGTGGACGCGGACGGCATGGTGGGCGTCGGTGGTGCTGTACGTTTTCGGGCTGCTCGCGGTCTATACGCTGGGTCCCTTGCTGTTGAGGAGCGGCGGATGACGGGGCGAATCGTGCGGTCCATGTTCCGGATGCTTACGGCGGCGGTCATCCTGTCGATGGGTGTGCCGTCCGCCCTCGTCGCGCAGGGTCACGGCCCGATCTACGGGCTGTCGACTCCCACACTCGGCAAGGGCGGGTGGAGTCTGGATGTGGGCGCGATGGCCCGTCTCCTGGATGGCCCTCGTACCGCCATGGTACGCCCCATGGTGAGCTATGGCATCACCGCGGACCTTCAGGCCTTCGGTTCGTTCCCCGTGGCCATCGAGCGAGATTCCGACGCGCCTCCGGTGAGGGGGTTCACACGCATGCCGGCGACGCGCGATGTGGAGATCGGCTTCGGATGGCGACCGCAGCGCACCGGCGTTGGCGTAGGCGCTCGACGGGAAACGACGATCTGGGTTGCCGTAGATCATCCGTTGGAGAGTGACCGCCGAGGGTTGGAGACCGCGCCCGGTGCCTTTGGCGCCGTTGTCACCGGGTACGCTTCCCGTACGGTCTACGCGTGGGCCGGGGGCGCGTACCGACGGTACGCCACGGACGGGGGAGATCGTCCCGGCGACGTCACCATGGCCAGCTTCGTGCTGGGCTATCGACCATCCGTGTTCCGTGGCGACTATCCAAACGCTGACTGGCGGGCCTTCGTCGAGGTGGTCGGCGAGTGGGTCGGCGAGGATCGGCTTTCGGGCCGTGCCGTGTCCGACACCGGCGGGCGACAGATCTTCGTGGCGTTAACCGCGCTGGGGCTCTACGGGTCCTGGGGGATGGCGGCGGGACCGGCGCTTCCGGTCTCACAAAACCTGGATGGTCCGAGGGAGAAGGCCCGTTTCGCGGTGAACGTCACGTTCTGGTGGTAGACGGCGAATCTGATACTGTGACTTGGAAGAGGCATACCATGAGGAGAACCATGTGGAAGACTGGTCTGATGGTGTCCGCGGCCGCGCTGCTCTCGGCGAGCGGTACCCAGGCCCAACTGCTCGACGTGCGTCAGACCATCTACGGGATGGATTGAAGCATCTGTGCCCACGCCGTGCGCGTGGCCGTAGAGAAGGTCGATGGCGTCACCTCCGCTGAGGTGAGCCTGAACGACGGCGAGGTCGTCGTCGTGCTGAAGGAGGACAACCAGGTGCGGTTGGATCGCCTCAGACAGATCATTCGTGACCAGGGCTTCACTCCCCGCGAGGCGGACATTCGGGCGCGAGGCGTCGTCGAGCGTCGGGACGGCCGACTTGTGTTCCGGACGACCGAGGGTCAGGTCGTCCTCGAAGTCGTCGGCGAGCCGGACGTCATGGCTAGCGTCGAACGTCGAGTTGGGGACCGAATCGTGGTGGAGGCCCGGGTCGAGGAGGAATCCGCTGGTCGGATGCGCGTGACCTCCGTCGGCGCTCCCTGAGGATAATCGTCCGCAGATCTACTGGCGGCGGCCGTATCGGTGCTCGATGGCTGGACCCTTCGTCCTTGAGCGCGGCTGTCGCCTCCGCGATCTTCACCTTCCATGAATCGCCGGATGCGCGCCTTGTCGGCCCTGCTGGGCCTGATGGCCCTCGCCTTCTCCTTTGCGGAGGCGGTGGTGGCCTCGACGTGCGCGCCCATGTCCATGATGGAGGACGGGAGTACCATGGACGCCATCACCTTGGCGGACGCTCCCGGGGACGACGAAGTAGCGGTCTCCACTGACGAACCCGGTGCTATGGACTGCCCGTTCACGAAGGCCTCCGATGCCGGCGAGGACGGACGACACTGTCCGTTCGGGCCGGCTCTAGGGCAGGGGTGCACCGGCGCCCCGTCTCTGCCGGCCCTCCTATCGAACGTGAACGCTCCGCCGGACGACCCGGCGTCTCGGATCTCCTTCAATGAGATCCGCCCTGATCTCTTACTGGCTCGGGCCCACTTCCACCCTCCCCGGGCGTAGTCCTCGCGGGCCGGCGTCTTGTCGGCCCCGAATCTCAAGCGACACGAGACGCGATTCGCTAGCGCACCGCGACCCGGTGCCATGCGACCCGTTGATATGGACTACTAGAAGGAACTCACGACATGATTCGCACGACGATTATCGTGCTGGCAACCGCCTGGGTGGTGGTGGACGGGCCCAGCCCGACTCCCGCTCACACGCAAGAACGAGCGGAGACGCACGAACTTACTCGACTCCTGGCCATCGCCGACACGGCGAACGCCGAGATCGCGACCGCGCGGCATGCGGCCAATGCTGCGTTGGCGCGGGTGCCCCAGGCCGGCGCACTCCCCGATCCCACACTGGGTGTCGGATTCATGAATGTGCCTGTGGCCGAACCTGGCCTACGGGGCGACATGATGACGATGATGCAGATCCAGCTCGGGGCGAGATTGCTTTGGCCGGGGAAGCTGAGCGTCGCGGAAGATGTGGCGCGGCTGCGGGCTGAGGCTGCCGCATGGGAGGTTCAGCGAGTGCGGGACCGCGTGGCGGCGGAGGTGGAGGTGGCGTACTACCGGATCTTCTTCGTCGAGCGGGCGTTGGAGGTCACTCGCCGTAACGAGACGGTCCTCGGCGACTTCGCCGAACTCACGTCGACTCGGTACGGAGTAGGGGTGGGTGGGCAGTCGGACGTGCTGAAGGCACAGGTCGAGCGGACGCGGCTGACCGAGCAGGTGATCGGCCTGGAGGAGCGGAGGGAAGCCGAGTTGGCGCGTCTCGAAGCGCTACTCGGAGGTCCGATGGATGCGGTGCTCGCGGCCGACGAGCTTCCAGAGCGGGTACGGATGGCGGCGACGGTCGGGGCACGCGATGGGCCCCGCTTCGAGTCCTCGGCCCTCTCTGACCTGTTTCCCGGGGATCTGGCGGAGGGAGACCCTTCCATCACGGCAGGGGCAGGTTCGAGGGTGGCGGGTACGTTGCCAACTGTCGCCGACCTCCAAGCGCTGGCGTTGGACCACAGTCCGATGATCCAGGCCGAGCTGCGCCGCATCGCTGCTCAGGAGCGGTCCGTAGCACTCGCCAGGAAGGCTTCTCTGCCCGACTTCGCCGTCACGGCAGGGTACAGTCGCCGAGCCGGCTTGTCCGACTTCTTCAACGTCATGGTCTCAGCACCAGTTCCGATCTTCGCGGGGCGCAAGCAGAGCCAGGGTGTGGTGGAGCAGTCGGCGGTCCTCGACGAGCGGCGGGCGCGGCACCGGGAGATGGTGGACGGGCTCAACGCCGAGATCGCGTCACTAGTGGCCGAACTCCGTCGCGCTCGCGAGCAGATCGTGCTCCTCGACGCCGGAATTCTACCCCAGGCCCGGGCCGGGCTTTCGTCGACTACGTCCGCGTATCGGGTCGGGGGGGTGGACTTCCTCAGCCTTCTCGACGCGCAGGTGACACTGTACCGACACGAGTTGGATCAGCACCGACTCGTCACCGACTTCGCACAGAATCTCGCCGCGCTCGAGCGCGCCGTGGGCACGGAGGTGCTCCGATGAACAAGGACCAGACGAAGGTACTGACCGTGGGAACACTGGGCTTCGTGGTGGCTCTCGCCATCGGAATCGCCGTGGGCCGCGCGTGGGACGACGGAAACCCCATGGACGACATGCCCGAAATGGACGCCGAGGGCATGCAGGACATGGAAGGCATGGCCCTGGGCGGCACCATTCGCCTCGCCGGGGACGGGGTGGCGACCTCTGGCATCACCTTCGGCACGGCCGCGGTACGGCCCCTCACCCGGACCATCCGGTCCGTGGGTGTCGTCGACTTCGACGAGACGCGCATGTCCTACGTTTCCTCCAAGTTCGGCGGCTGGGTCGACAAGCTGCACGTCGATTTCACGGGTCAGACGGTCCGGCGGGGCGAGCCGCTGCTTGAGGTCTACTCTCCCGACCTGGTCACCGCGCAGGAGGAGCTGCTCGTGGCGGCACGGCTGGCGGATGGGGTCGGCGACCGTTCTTTCGCCGCTATTGGCGAGGGCGCCCGCGACCTTGTCGCCTCGGCCCGGCGGCGCCTGGCCTACTGGGACATCTCAAACGAGCAGATAGAGCGACTCGTGGAGACGGGAGAGGTACGCAAGACGCTGACCCTCGAGGCGCCCATGGCGGGTATCGTCATGGAGAAGGACGTCGTCGAGGGCCAGGCGTTCGAGCCCGGTGCCAACCTCTACATGATTGCCGACCTCTCCGAGGTGTGGCTGAACGTCGAAGTCTTCGAGGCCGACGCGGGGCTGATCCACGAGGGGATGGAGGCCGAGATCACCGTAAGCGCCCTCCCGGGTCGGACGCTCACCGGCCGGGTCGAGTATGTCTATCCGACCTTGGAGGACCGAACTCGATCCATGCGTGCCCGCGTCACCCTGGCCAACTCCGACGGGCGTCTGAAGCCGGGGATGTATGCCACCGTCCGCCTGATCGCCCGGATAGGAGAAACGCTCACGGTGCCTGCATCGGCGGTTCTCCATTCGGGAGAGCGCGCCTTGGTCTTCGTCGACATGGGCGGAGGCGAGCTTATGCCCCATGAGGTCGTCGTGGGAGCTCGCGGCGGGAACAACGTGGAGATCGTTTCGGGTGTCGAGCCGGGTCATCGTGTCGTGACGTCCGCACAGTTCCTCCTCGACTCCGAGTCGAACCTCGCCGAGGTGATGCAGGCCATGATGGCCCAGATGAACATGTCCGACATGGAGGGCATGGACATGGAGGGAATGGAGATGGGCGGCATGAGGAGGGGTGGCGACCGGCCGATAGGACCGATGGACAGCAGCATGACCACCGACACGATGACCTCTGACACCATGGGAGGGCGGTGACATGCTCATGCGCATCAGCGAATGGTCCGTGGAAAACCAGCTCTTCGTGATCCTTGGGACCGTGGCGGTCGTGGGGTTCGGGAGCTGGGCGATGCTCACCACGCCCGTGGACGCAATCCCCGACCTTTCGGACGTGCAGGTCATCGTCCAGACGGAGTGGAGAGGGCAGGCCCCGCAGGTCATAGAGGACCAGGTCACCTATCCGCTCTCAACAGAGTTGTTGAAGGTGCCTGACACCAAATATGTGCGCGGCATCAGCCAGTTCGGCCGCTCCTTCGTATACATCGTCTTCGAGGACGGTGTGGACATCTACTGGGCCCGCTCCCGCGTGCTCGAGTACCTGAACGGGATGGGCGACGCGCTCCCGGATGGAGTACAACCCCAGCTCGGACCCGACGCCACCGGGGTCGGCTGGGTGATGCAGTACGTGCTCTTGGACCGAAGTGGCGCGTATGACAACGCGGAGCTGAGGAGCCTGCAGGACTGGTACGTGCGCTACCAGCTGACGGCCGTTCCCGGCGTGAGCGAGATCGCGACGCTGGGGGGGTTCGAGAAACAGTACCAGGTAGAGCTCGAGCCCGAACGCCTCTTGGCCTACAACATCCCGGTCTCCCGTGTACTTGCGGCCCTGCGTGAGTCCAATCTGGACGTCGGCGGACGGGTGCTGGAGCTTGGAGGGAGCGAGTACATGGTACGCGGGCTCGGGTACCTGGGATCGGTGGAGGATGTGGAAGCCGTCGCGGTTGGCTTCGGACCCGGAGGTACGCCTATCACGGTGCGAGACGTCGCCCGCGTCCATCTCGGACCCGAAATCCGGAGGGGCATCGCCGACTTCGTGGTGCGTGGAGAGGATGGCGAGATCCGTCAGGGCGAGGTAACCAGCGGATTTGTCGTCATGCGCTTCGGTGAGAACCCGCTCGAGGTGATCGAGGGGGTGAAGGATCGGATGGTTGAGATCCAGAGGGCCCTACCGGAAGGCGTCGAGATCGTGGTGGGCTACGACCGGAGCGATCTCATCCATCGGGCCATCGACACGCTGCGAGAGAAGCTTCTCGAAGAGAGCCTCATCGTCGCCTTCGTGGCCATCGTCTTCCTCATGCACGCCCGCAGTGCTCTGGTCGCCATCATCACGCTTCCCATCGGTGTACTCATGTCGTTCCTCGTGATGCGCTGGCTCGGCGTCAACGCCAACATCATGAGTCTCGGGGGAATCGCCATTGCTCTCGGCGCCATGGTCGATGCGGCCATCGTCATGATCGAGAACATGCACAAGCACATGGAGCGTGACGAGCGGACCGGAGGCGGGCGGACTCCGTGGCAGCTTGCAACTGACGCGTCGAAGGAAGTTGGCCCCGCGCTCTTCGTCTCCCTTCTCATCATCACTTTGAGCTTTCTCCCCATCTTCGCATTGGGTGCCCAGGAGGGACGGCTCTTCAGGCCGCTAGCCTTGACCAAGACGCTGGCGATGGCTGCGTCGGCGCTGCTCGCCATCACGCTCGTGCCGGTGGCGATGGGTACGTTCATACGGGGTAAGGTACGTCCTGAGCGCGAGAACCCGGTGAACCGGGTCGCGCTCAGGCTCTACCGGCCTACGCTCGCTTTCGTGCTCCGTCATCGGGCCTTCGTGCTCGGAGGGGCGTTGGCAGTCTTCCTCGTAACTCTGTTGCCCTACAACCGCCTCGGTAGCGAGTTCATGCCCCCTCTTATCGAGGGCTCCATCATGGACATGCCTTCGGTGTTTCCGGGCGTCGGTACGGCCCAGGTCAAGCGGATGCTCCAACAGCGTGATCGCGCCATGGCCTCGCTCCCCGAGGTGGAGATGGTGCTCGGCAAGGCTGGCAGGGCCAATACAGCCACCGATCCGGCACCCCTCTCCATGCTCGAGTCCGTGGCCATTCTCAAGCCGGAGGAAGAGTGGCGCGCCGGTGTCGACTACGACTCACTGGTGGCCGAGATGGACGCCGCGGTACATACCCCGGGCGTCGCGAACATGTGGTCGATGCCCATCAAGAACCGACTCGACATGCTGGCCACCGGGATAAAGACGCCGGTGGGGATAAAGATCTTCGGACCCGAGCTGACCACGCTGGAAGCGATCGGCCAGGACATAGAAGGACTCCTGCCTCTCATCGACGGTACGACTTCGGTCTTCGCCGAGCGTGCCATTGGGGGTCGATACCTGGAGATCGAGGTGAGGCGTGAAGTGGCGGCCCGGTACGGACTGTCCATGTCTCAGGTCCAGCATACGATCATGGCCGCGGTCGGGGGCATGAACGTGACGCGGACTGTCCAAGGGCGGGAGCGATACAGCGTGAACGTCAGGTACGCCCGTGAGCTCCGGAACAGTCCCGACGCCATAGGTCGGATTCTCGTGGCCACTCCGGGTGGTGCCCAAGTGCCCTTGGGCCAGCTTGCCGACATCCGCTTCAGCGGAGGACCGCCGATGATCAAGAGCGAGAACGCGGCGTTGACGAGCCTCGTGTACGTCGACGTCCGGAACCGCGACGTTGGGACTTACGTCCAGGAGGCGAGAACGCTGCTGTCGGAGCGCCTGGAGCTGCCGGCCGGCTACCGCATCGAATGGTCCGGTCAGTTCGAGGCGATGCAGCGGGCGAATCGGACGTTGCGCGTCGTCGTTCCAATCACACTAGTCATCATTTTCCTGCTGCTCTACATCAACTTTCGGAGTGTCACCGAGAGTCTCATCGTCATGGTCTCGGTTCCCTTCGCGCTAGTGGGTAGCGTCTGGCTGCTCTGGGTTGTCGGCTACAACCTGTCGGTTCCTGTATGGGTCGGGCTCATCGCCCTGGCGGGTGTGGCAGCGGAGATCGCAGTGGTCCTTCTCGTGTACCTCGATGAGGCCTATCACCGGCGGGAGCGCGAGGGACGGCTGCGGAACCGGGACGAACTGTTCGATGCGGTCCGCGAAGGGGCCGGCGAACGGGTGCGGCCGGTCCTGATGACTGCCACGGCCATCATCGCCGGGCTCCTGCCCATTCTTTGGGGAGGCGGAACCGGGGCGACGGTCATGCAGCGTATCGCGGCGCCCATGGTCGGCGGGATGGTGTCGGCGACAGTGCTCACGCTGTTGGTCGTGCCAGCGCTCTACGCCCTGTGGCGTGAACGGCAGTTGCGGGAGGCTTGGCTTCGAGCCACTCCATCTAGAAAGGTCCGAGGGCAACGTTAGAAGCTCAGGCCCGTGCCGGACTCCGTGGGTGTGAGCCAGCGAACTTGCCCGCCGGACTCCACGGTGATCGTCCCTGAAACACGGGTGTGATGAGAGAGCCCGCCGCCCCGTCTATCCCTCCACTCGCCAGACGAACGTGGCCCAATGGACGTCCCAGTCGGCGCCGGAGCCTTCCGGCGCCGGGAGGATGTAAAGGGCGCGTACGTTCCAGATACCCGACCCTCTCACACGGACCGTGAACTCGCCAGATTCGTCAGTCTCGAACTCTGCCTCGTCGTACGCGGAACCCGCTTGTGTCGACACGGCGACGCTGGCGTGGCCCCGGGCATGTGCAACGGGCTCCCCAAGGAGAAGCATTCTGAACGCGAGGGACTCGCCGGACGAGACACTCTCAGGGTCGGCGAGGGGAACGAACTCCAACGGGTGGTCCACCACCTCGCCGTATGCCGCCGGTCCATTCCTACCTACTGACACGAGGGTCTTGGCGTACTTCGCGTAGCGCCGGACGATACTGTCCGTCGGAAGGAGTCCCTCGCGCTCATAGCGCTCCAGGGCCTCGGGAGCTCCTTCGATCTGGAGGTAGTGACGGAAGCTTTCCGGGGACTCGGGGATGTTCCGCGGGTGTACCCGTACCGCGACGATACCCTGGCCGGTCCTGCCGGGGCGATGCGATAGCACCAGCGAGTTGCCTGACACTCCGAGTGACTCGATGACTTCGCTCCCCCCGTTCATCACCAACTCGGCGTGCGCGATGCGATCCGGCGTAACCGCGCTCAGGGTGGTGGGGAACTCGCTGCTCGTCTGACCGAGCACTCTGAGTTCTTCCCCTTCCTCCACCTCGAACGCGTTGGGAATGAGCCAGAAGTCATGCGACAGGAGGGGGGTGGCCAGAAGGGCGAAGAAGACGAGGGTGGATGCTGCGATCCGGGTCATGTTCATGGAGGTCGTGGGGTGGGTGGGGTGTCAGTGGGCCATGGGTGAGGTGCGCACCAAAACGGCCGTCACGATCAAGACCAGTTGAGCGATCGCGAGCTCGGCTGCGGCCGACCGGCGCATAGCCGTATCGCCGGCGTCCGATCCGAGGCGTGGCGTAAGGAGTCGGAAGTTGCGGCCTCCCAAGCCGAGCACGAGCAAGACCAGCAGCAGCTTGATGCTCAGGACACGACCGTAGCTCGTCGTGATCAACGCGCCGACGCTCTCGAGGTGAGTCCAACTCGCGTAGAGGCCGGTGACGATCAGTGCGGAGACCGCAGCCAATGCCACGGGTGAGAAAACGGGAACCAGCTTCGGGAGAATGCTGGTGGCCTCGGCCGAGTGACGCGCGCGGGTCTCAAGGTAGAGGACCAGTGAGAGTCCTCCCATCCAGGCGCCGGCAGCCCATACGTGCAGGAGATCCAACGCCAGAGCGAGAACGCGATCGTCGGCCGCCGATGCGTGACCGGTGAGACCGGGAAAAAGGGCCAGAGACAACGCCAGAGCTGTTGCCATCCACCAGCCCGGAGCACGGCCCGAGTGAGCCAACTTCATAGATGCAGCCAGGAGCACGGCGGCAATGGCTGCCGTGATCCACGTGCTTCCCCAGGGCGTGCTCATGAGGAGCGTGATGTCCTCGCTCAGCGGTGCGAACGGGTCGCGGAACTCTCGGGTCTGTCGGATCAGATAGAGCGCGAGACCTGCCAAGACGAGGAGTGCCCCCCAGAGGCCTACTTCCGCCGAGCGCCGTCGTTGGAGATGTGCCCTAGAGTCACCACCGCCGAAAGCGCCCGGCACGATGATCCAACGGCCCACCACCGAGCCGAGGGCCAGGAAAAGACCGCCGAAGAGCGTCCACCCTGTCAGTGCGTCGAGGAGCACGTGTCACCGACCCCCTGCAGCGTGGCGGACCGCCCGCCTCAGTGCGCTGATACCGTGAACTCGAAGGAGTCCCGTACGACGTGACCATCCTGGCCCATGCCCCTCCAGGCCACGGTGTAGGTGCCCGCAGGCAGCGTGCCGTGAAGCTGGACGTAGAACGAAGTCGGATCGTCGGGGTCCTGGGCCACCTCCATGACGTGCACGCCCGCATCGGCGGCCTCGACGACCCGGATGGACGTGGTGCCTTCCTGGGGCTCTTGGGTGAACCACAGGCGAATCTCCGAAGGGGCCTCCACCGTTGCATCCGCCTCCGGCGCAGACTTGCTGAGCGCGAAGTGGAGCGGGGTGTCCAGCGCCGTTGCGGCCGTGAGGGAGCCGACGAGAACGACGGCGAGAACTGTAGAACTCAGGATCTTCGTCATGGGACTGCATCCTTCGTAGGAAAAGAACTTCAGCTGGAACTCACTTCAGGGAAAAGTGGGGTCCGAGCCATGAACGGCGAGTGAACAAACCATGAAGGAATCTTCATCGTATTCCCATGGTTTGCTCATGCACGGCGGGGCATTCTGGTGTCAGCCGTCACTACACCAGCCTGAGATATGCGCCCAGCCGCACGCCTCCGACTCTCCCGAACCCACCGACTCGTAGGGATGCTCGCCACCGTACCGGTGGTGGGATGGATTCTGTCATCCTTCGTCCTCCACGGAATCGGCCTCACACTGCCGAACGGTCTTCAGGGTGTCTACGAACTGGAGTCCGACGCGTCCTCAGCGGTCTCCCTCGACGCAGAGAGCCTCGTCCACCCGGACTCGGTCCTTGCCCGCCTCGCGGCCGACGGTATCGATCGTATCTACTGGCTGCGCCTCGAGACTCTTGGAGACGTGCCTGCGTACGTGGTGAAGCCGGGCCCCTACGCGCTCGAGCGGACCTATGACGCCCGCACGGCCGAGCGAATCGATCCCCTATCCGACGAAGTGCTTCGGGCAGTGGCGGACGAGCACCTGGTCGGGACCCGGGTGGCAGAGATGCACGATGGCGACGAGTTCAACCGCTATTACGCGGTGGATCGCGTTCCCGCGGCCGCCATGACCATGGCGGGCCAGCAGCCGTCGGAGCTCGTATTCTCGCGAGCATCCGGTCGGATACTCCGTCGGACGGACCCCATGGCCGAGGCGTTCCATACCGCGTACCTCAGCGTCCACGTTTGGCAATGGGGTGACAATCTGAGGTTCTTCACCGCCATCCTTTACGGACTTGTGGGCCTGGCGCTCGTGCTCGTGGGGTTGGGGTACACCTTGTGGTGGACGCGGAGGGAGTCCCGGCGTCGGTGGACCGACGCCGTCCGACCAGCCCGAAGGATCCACGGCCGCTTGGCGCCGGTGGCGGGCTTCCTGCTCGCGACTCAGATGCTTGTCGGGGCCTACCTCTGGTTCAACCTCGGGCTCATCGAGCCTCGGTTCCGTGGGCAGGGCTCGTTTGCGGACCAGTGGTCGGGGGGCATCGCGGTCACTGAATCGCTGGCCTCTCCAAGTGAGATTCGCTCCGCGGTGACCATGGGGGATGCCACAGAGGCGGCGTCGTCGAACCATGCCGCTCCCATGAGGCGATACGAGTGGCGTGCCATCGGGAGCGAGCGGTTCTGGATCGCTTATCCCTCACGGCACGACAACGGAATCCTCGTCGATGCGGCCTCGCGTCGGGTCTTCGATCGTCTCACGCCGGAGCAAGCGGCGACGGCGGGAGCCGAGGTGGTTGCCGGGGTGGCGGCGGACCAAGGAGCCGAGTCCACCGAATACTGGATGGACTACAACACCAGAGTGCCCACCTATCGATTCCGCTTCACCGATCCTGACGACACGGACATCCATGTGTCGCAGGTCACGGGCGAGGTGGTCCAACGCCGGCCGGCGATCTGGCGCGCTTTCGGCCCGTTCTTGTCATATCACACCTTCGGATTCACCGGCAATCCTTGGATCGACACGATCCTTCTCACGGCACTTCAACTCGCCATCCTGGTCATGGTCGTGACCGGTTGGCGGGTTGCTCTTGGCATCAACAACTGCGTAGCCGTATGAATCTCCTAGCGGATGTTGATACGCACGCCCTCTGCCGTCGCTGCTTTCGCCGTACTCGGTTTCACTGCCACACTACCACAGGCCGTTGCCGGCCAGAACGCCGACAATGAGATCCGGGCCGTCATCCATGCGTTCCACGACGCCCTGGCTGCCGGTGACTCCACAGCCGCCCTATCCAGACTCGCTGACGATGTCGTCATCCTCGAAGGGGGTGGCATCGAGGATAAGGACCACTACCGAAGCGGCCACCTGGCCGGCGACATGCGGTTCGCTCAGGCCGTGCCTGCAACCCGCGGAGAGATCTCGATCACCCAGGTGGGTGACGTCGCGTGGGCCTGGTCGACGAGCACGCGCGAAGGCCGGATGGGTGACCGCGAGATCGACTCACGGGGCGCCGACCTGGTGGTGCTACGGCGGGATGGAGGCCGCTGGCTCATTACCGCCATCCACTGGTCTTCACGGAGCAACTGACGCCGGGACCGTTCTCGCGGCTCTGTTCACCCCGTTGCCAGCTAGGGCGACCATCGACCCGACCTCCTACCCGAGAGCTTGACGGCCTCCTTCCATGTCTTAATATCTGAGCAGTCGTTCAGATATCAACCTGGAAGCGTCATGTCGGACTTCGAATGCGATGTGGTGGCTGTGGACGCCGCCGCCGTCCAGTCGGTCTTGGACGACCGCGCCACCGACGAAGAGATCACCTACGTGGGCGATCTCTTCCAGATTCTCGCCAGCCCAACGCGACTGCGTATCGTCGAGGCGCTGGTGGGGCGGGAGCTTTGCGTCTGTGACCTCTCCGCCGTGACGGGCGTGAGCGACTCGGCGGTGAGCCACCATCTGCGGCAGATGAGGCAGATGCGGATCGTCACCTTCCGCAAGGAGGGTCGAATGGCGTACTACCGGCTCGACGACGCGCACATCGAGCATCTCTTCGACACCGGATTGGAGCACGTACGTGAGTAGCGCGGTGCCTGCCGCTGAGCGAGCCCCAGCCGCCGGGGCAGCGGACGTCGTCCTCACCGTCCCCGAGATGGACTGCGCCGGGTGTGCCCAACGCATCCAGGACCGGCTCCGCGGCGTCGAGGGTGTGTCGGACGCGGCCGGCCAACCCGTCAACCGCCGACTCCGCGTCCGGTACGACCCCGGGGTCGTATCGGTGGACCGGATTCGTGAAGAGGTGGGGCGCCTCGGGTACGCCGCACGAGAAGAGACGTCGGGTGCCAGAGCCCTCGAGGCCGCGTCCCTGTGGAAGGGTGCGGCGGCCACCCGCACGTGGATCTCCGGAGCGCTCATGGCCGTGGCCTTGGCCATAGGCGCCGCCGGTGAAGGTCCACGGATCGTGGAGTTGCCGGTAGAAGAACTTCGGCTCTCAGGCCTCGTCTTCGTCCTGGCCGCCTTGGTCGGAGGCTGGAACTTCTTCCCCAAGGGGGCTCGATCGGCGCGTGCGTTGTCGTTGGACATGAACTTCCTCATGACCATCGCCATCGTCGGCGCGGTGGCCATCGGCGAGTACATGGAGGCCGGGGCCATCGCCTTTCTCTTCTCCCTCGCCGAGCTCCTGGAGCGATTCTCCGTGGACCGGGTCCGGCGCTCCATCGAGTCCCTCGTGGACCTTTCGCCCGAGATGGCGACGGTTCTCGTGGACGGTGAGGAGATTCGACGCTACGTGGAGGACGTGGTCCCCGGCGACCGGGTGGTGGTTCGTCCGGGTGAGCGCATCCCCGTGGACGGCGTGGTGGAGCGGGGAGCTTCGGGGGTGGATCAGGCGCCCGTTACCGGTGAGTCCATGCCGGTGGACAAGGGCGTGGGAGACGAGGTCTTCGCCGGCACCGTCAACGGCGAGGGACATCTTCGACTCGAAGTCACCCGCGCAGCCCGGGATACCACCCTCGCCCGCATGATCCACCTGGTGGAGGAGGCGGAAGGGCGTCGGACCCGTAGCGAGCGCTTTGTGGAGCGCTTCGCGCGCTGGTACACGCCCGCCGTGACCGTGGCGGCCGTGCTCGTCGCCTTCGGTCCATCCCTCGTGCTGGGAGCCGAATTCAGCGTCTGGTTCGTGAGGGGGCTCACCCTCCTGGTCATCGCGTGTCCCTGTGCGCTCGTGATCTCCACTCCCGTCGCCGTCGTGAGCGGCATCACCGCCGCGGCCCGCAACGGCGTTCTCATCAAGGGCGGGGTCCACCTCGAGACCATGGGCGACGTACGAGTCGTCGCCTTCGACAAGACGGGCACCCTCACCCAGGGTCATCCCGAGGTCGTGGACATCATCGCAGCCGACGGTTCCGGATATGACCCTTCGACGGTCCTGGCCCATGCGGCGGCGCTGGAGCGCCACTCGGAGCATCCGCTGGCGCGATCCATCGTCCGGGCGGCGGGAGAGGCAGGGAAGCCCGCGGCGCCGGTGCCGGTGGTGGAGGACTTCGAGTCCCTGCGTGGTCTTGGAGTGAAGGGTCTGGTAGGGGGGGAGATGTGGCAGATCGGTCGTCCCGACGCGTTCGCGCACGCCGCCGAGATGACGGACGACGTCCGTCGCCTCCAGGAAGAGGGCAAGACGGTCGTTCTGATCGGTCCAGCCGAGAGCCCGGTGGGACTCCTGGCGTTGTCGGACCGCCCTCGCCCCGGCGCGCGTGAGGCCGTTGGTGCGCTACAGCGAGCCGGCGTGCACGTGGTCATGCTCACCGGCGACAACGAACGTTCGGCGCGCGCCATTGCCGAGTCGGTGGGTATCGACGAGATCCGGGCCGGGCTCATGCCCGAGGAGAAGGTCGGAGCCGTGGAGGAGCTTGGAAAGCAGTACGGTCCGGTGGCCATGGTGGGGGACGGGGTGAACGACGGCCCGGCCCTGGCGGCAGCGTCCGTGGGGATCGCCATGGGTGCGGCCGGTAGCGACACGGCCCTCGAGACCGCCGACATCGCGCTCCTCGGCGACGATCTCGCCAAGCTCGCCTACCTCTACTCGCTGTCCCGGCGCGGTCGGGGCGTCATCCGCCAGAACATCGCCGTGGCCCTCGTCCTGAAGGGTAGCCTGGCGGTCGGGGTGCCCTTGGGCTGGGTCAGCCTCATCGTCGCCGTCGTGGTGGGGGACATGGGCGCTTCCCTGGCCGTGACCGGCAACTCCTTGAGGCTCGCCCGGGTGCGCGCCTAGGGAAGTACGAACGGTGCGCGCTCGGGTAGGGCCGTCCCCATCAGGGGTTCGACGGAACGGGGGCGGTGAGGAGCGCTGGGCTCCTCACCGCCTGCCCGTCGTCAGTTGTAGCTGGCACTCCGGGTCGAGTTCACGACGCGGCCGCCATTCGAGCACAGCGACATCGCGTTGTTCCCCGTCCCGGCCAGGACGTACTCGATCCCCGTCTCACTCGCGGGGGTGGCCCACGCGTCGTCCCAACCGGCGAGCCCCGAGAAGTCCGGCATCGCCAACGTCATCGCCCCGGACATGACCCCCGCCGTCGCGAAGACCGTCATCGAAGTCGTCGTCCCGTAGTAGTCGAAGAAGGCCAGCGAGTTGAACTCCGACGGCTGGGTGAACTCCGCCTGGAGTCTCAGGTACCCGGCGCTGCCCGTGATGTCCGTGATGGTCGGGGCGGGGATCTCCGGAGGGAGCTGGACGGTGCGGTCCGCCAGAGTCGAGAACCCTTCCTGCACCATTCGGGTGACGTCGCCGAGGGAGGTGGTCACGGAGGCCACATGGTACTCGTCCGACGCCTGCTCCGAAGCGGGCGCGCTGGAGAGGGTGAAGGTGGAGCCGGAGAGCAGATCCTGGCCCAGCGGAGCGAGGCCACACGCGAGGCCGGCGGACATCGTGGCGTAGCTGGCGCCGAAGGTTCCGGACTCGCCGCCCACCAGTCCACCCACGGTGATGGTCGCGCTCTGGGGGTCGAAGCCCTCGGCCGTGAAATCGACAGTCCCCAGAGTTCCGTTGTCGGCGATGTCCTGATCACGGCGGATCAACATCCGATCCGACCCGACGCCCGAGTTCATGGAATAACCCACGAGGTCCACGGCCCCATCGGGCACATTCGCGATGCTGAACGCTCCGTCGAACACGACCAGACCGAGAGCGCCACCGAGCGTGAGATTCGTCAATCCGACCACGTTGGCCGCGGTACCGTTGATGGTCTTGCCCGTGGGACCGCTGTCGTCGCAAACGTCGCTCTCCGAAGCGAGGATGGCTTCGGCCGTGGTGAAGTAGTCCACGGAGACGTCACTCTGCGAGCCGTCCACGTAGGCCGCCGCGAAACCGAGAACGTCTTCGGCGAACGTGAAGCTGTAGACGTCGCCGACGCCGGTAATGGGCGTCCAGTCTCCGGCCAGGCCGTCCTGGATCGCAACCCAGACGGGTCGGTCTGCGGGAGCGCACACCGAGAAGTCCACGGTGATGTCCGTTCCCGC
The DNA here is from genome assembly GCA_937983085.1 of uncultured Gemmatimonadales bacterium. Taxonomy (GTDB): domain Bacteria; phylum Gemmatimonadota; class Gemmatimonadetes; order Longimicrobiales; family Gaopeijiaceae; genus UBA2589. Next base: position 2,483 of record CALJKZ010000191.1, on the reverse strand, counting down.
AGGTGCCGACGTGCCGGTGAGGGCGGCGGGCGGTGTGGGGCGGGGCAGCCACGCGGCCGTCCCGCGCACGGTGAGGGTGTAGGTGCCGGTGGTCGTTCCACCGTCTACCGATATTCCGACGGTGGACGACGAGCCCGTGGTCGACGCCGGATCCGGCGTAGCCGTCACGCCCGACGGGGCACCCTCGACCGCGATGGTGACCGACTCGGCGAACCCGCCCGAGCGGGTGATGGTGACGGCGCGCGTGTCCGACATGCCCTGCTGGATGCTCACGTTGGAGATGCTACCCAGCGAGAAGCCTGGGGCCGCGGTCACGGTGAGCGAGTAGGCCACCGAGTCGGACACACCCGAGCCTGTGGCGGTGATGGTGCCGTTGTACGTCCCGGCCGCGACACCCGCCCCAACCGTCACGGTGATGGGAGCCGTGGCCGATGTCCCGCTCTGGGTCACGGTGCCCACGGATATGGTCACCCCCGCCGGGAGCCCGGTCACGGTGAACGTCACGGTGCCGGTGAATCCGCCGCCGATGGTGGCGGTGCCCGTGACCACCAGCGAGCCGCCCTGCTCCACCGTGCCGCTGCTCGGGTCGATGGAGATGGAGATGGTCGCGGGATCCGGATCGTCGCCCGGGTCGGTCGTGCTGCTCCCACAGCTGCCGGTTGTCACCACGAGGGCCAGGGAGAGAGCGAGCTTGGCCCAGGATCGAAATGCTCGGGAAGCGAACACGGTACCACCTCATCCGGTTGGACGTTGGACTGATTGGCGGGCGGATGAAGCTAGAGGGGGCCGGGTTGTCCGCAAGTGGCTAACTTCAACGAAGTCAAAAGGTTAGAACTTCGAGGATTGTGGGTCGTCGTTGAACGAGAACGAGCCCCCCCGCCCGTGGGCGAGAGGGCTCGTGACTCGTCGAACTCGCGCCGTACGGGCGCGACGAGCGGCTTCTCCGCTAGATCCAGCCCTTCTGCCGGAAGCTCTTGATGGCGTCGGCCCACTGGGCCATCTCATCGGGCAGCCCGAAGGAGAGGCGGTTGTGGTCGAGCATGGGCGGGAAGTTGCGCCCGACGAGGAGCCCCTCGGCCCGCATGCGGTTCCGGTACGTCTCCAGGTCACCGTTGATGCGGTGCATGATGAAGTTGGTGTTCGTCGGCAGGTACTCGAGCCCGAGCTCGTCCAGCGTCTGATGGACGATGGCCTTGGACTCCTCGTTCACGGCGATGGAGCGCTCGACGATGCCCTCGTCCTGCAGCGACGCGATGGCGGCGGCGCCGGCGAGGACGTTGGGGCTGTTCTGTACCGTGTGCTCGGCCAGGCGGGCGGCCGTGGTGGGGTGCGATACCGCGTAGCCCACCCGAAGCCCCGCCATGCCGAAGATCTTCGAGAAGGTCCGGATGACCACGACGTTGGGCTTGTCCTCGATCCATTTGAGGGAGTCCCAGTATCGGTCGTCAGTGACGTACTCGAGATACGCTTCGTCCATGAGGAAGACGGTGGTCTCCGGCGCTTCGGCGATCCAGGCGTCGATGTCGGCCGAGGCGGTGATGGTCCCGGTGGGGTTGTTCGGGTTGCAGAAGTAGACCACCGAAGGCCGCTTCTTCGCTTCCTCCCGCATACGGCCGATGTCGTGCTGGAGATCGGCGGTCAGAGGCGACGTCTTCACCTCGAAGGGCATGGTGTCCTGATAGTCCATGACATCTTCGAAGGTGGGTGCCGCCGCGATGAGCGGGGTGTTCGGTCCCTGGAACGCCTGGGTGCAGATCTGGAGGATCTCGGTGGAGCCGAATCCCAGGGTGATGTTCTCGGGCTGGACCCCCACGTATCGGGCCAGTGCCTCGGTCAGCTCCTGCCGGCGACCGCCGTAGCGGTTCGATTCCGGAAGGGCTTCGATGATGGCATCACGCGCCGCAGGGGAGATCCCCAGGGGATTCTCGTTGGAGCTGAGACGAATGTCGCCGTTGGCGAGTCGCTTGCCGGGGCCGAAGCCCGGGGTGCGTTCGAGCAGAGCGCTCAGCGACATGCCGGCGCCCGAGAATCCGGCGAGGCCGGCAGCCATACCGGAGGTTACGAAACCTCGGCGATCCATACGTCCTCCTGCGGTGGGGTTCAGTCTGCGTGAATGTGGGGGTGCCCCCGAATCTGGGCCACCCCCCTCCGACGTCAGTTGATGGCGAGGCCCGGCACGTTCCCGAGTTCCTCACCCTCCGAGCGGGCGATGACCGCGGACGCGGTCAGGTCCCCGGTGACGTTCACGGACGTCCGGATCATGTCGAGGATGCGGTCCACGCCGAGAATCAGAGCGATTCCGGCCTGGACGTGCTGTCCCATGCCGACCGCGTTCAGGACGATGATCAGGGTGATGATCCCCGCCGACGGGACGCCTGCCGCGCCCACCGAGGCCAGCGTGGCCGTGAGCACGATGATGAGCTGCTGGGAGAGGGCGAGATCGACGCCATAGATCTGGGCGATAAACATGACGGCCACTGCTT
>CALJKZ010000190.1 GCA_937983085.1 uncultured Gemmatimonadales bacterium | reverse complement strand
CTACCCTTCTGACACAAGCGGTTGGGGCTACCGTCAGCAACCGGAGAAGCATGGCCGAGGGCGCGTACGCCGCTGCGTTTCAGAAGCTGGCTGACACAGTGTTGGCCGTGAAAGCGATCGAGTTGCTGTTGAAGCCAACCGTCGATGCCCTGCTGAATCAGAATGCCACCGAGGACCGGCTACGCGATGAATGCAAGCGTCGTTGCGCCGGTTCGGATGACGGAGGAGCGCCCACTTCTGGGAACGGCCTCGGGTGCAGCGGCGCGATCACGCCGCGCGGCGGGCGCCGATCGACGTCGATGGCGGGCGTCGCGGCGTCGTCAGAGGTCGGGTACGTGAGCCCGCCGCGGGTGCGCGACTCTCTGGTCGGAGTCGGCTCGCCGGTTGCGACCAGCATGCCACACAGTCGGGTCGGAAGCGAATTGCGACGGAACCACGGCCGGCGGTCCGCGAAATGGTGATCGAGTGACGGGTGGAATGACGGTGGCCGAGGATGATGCAGCGACTCGTCGTCGTTCGAGAGTCGCAGCCGTAGTCGCGGCGCTCTTGCTCTTGGGCTGCGACGCGGGGCCCACAACGAACCGTGGGCGTGCGCCGACGCCGCACGTTGATCAGCGAGTCAATGCGTTAGGCGGAGTCGGCAGCATCCCTTCAGAGAACGCGCCGGTCACGGCGGAGGCAGACCTCTGGATACCGGAAACGGATCTTGAGGCATCAGTTGTGGTGGCGGAACTACTCCGGCGGCGTCTGCCAACCTCACTGGACGCAGCGTTTCCATCGGTCAGTTCGGATCGCAACGGGTACTCGGCGATCGAATTCGCGATGAATGCCCTCGATGCGACACTACCGGCTGGATGGCGGACCGAGATTCCGGGTCCGTGGATGCCGCCGAAGCGGGCAGATTGGTGCGAGCGACTGAGCGAGTCCGAACGAAACTCGTTGCGCAGCCAGTTGGGGAGCTTTCGAGAAGCATTCGACCTTCTGGTCGACGCGTCGATGTCGGAGCGCGTTTCGTCTCCACACTTTTTCGGTGACGATGGCGCGGAGCGAGCGCTAGCGAGCATGGACGTGGTCGTCGGAGCGGGGTACGTTCTTGAGGCGTTCGCGGTGTTCGGCGATGACGCAGAGCGCGTGAAGGCGATCGAGGCGCTGGTCCGGCTCTCGTTTCGGTACGAGCGGAGAACCACGATGGATTGCGTGGTGCCGCGACTTCTGAGCGAGGCGGCTTCGCGGAGCATTCGAAGGGTGCCGCGCGAAGCTGCCCGATCGGGCACCGTACGCCTCGCCGCGCTCGGTGAGGAGATTCTGGGATCGAGGCCCGTCGTTCCCGACGCTCAGGTGATCTTGGGCGCAGCGCTTGAGTGCCTCGCGACGGCGGTCGATGCGGAGGCTACGGATCAAGATGGTGCCGCTACTGCGCGGCGACTCAATGCGTGGCGCGCTCGTTGGATAGCAGCGCAGGCGATGTTCCGCGAGCGCGACCTGACCGACGAGTCGCTGGGAGACCTGCTCATGGCTGCGGGTGTGGCCGAGTCGGACCGACGAGCGGTACGAGCAGACGTACGCCGAGTTCGATCAACCTTCGACGCGCTCGACGTGGCAGTCGTGAGTGTGCACGCAGGCAAACTGCTGAACTCTCGACACGCTGAACACGCACACGAACTCACGGATGAGTTGCGTCGCATCTCAGATCGCGTCGCGGTAGCAGTTCACGATGGCGAGCTCATCCTCCGTTCGATTGACGACGACCGAGTCGATGAGTCGCAGGTGCTCGCTGGCCGAGTGTGGCGCGTCGCGCTTGAGGCTGAGTGACGGCATCCTGAGCCCGGTTCGATTCACCGCCGAGCGGCGGCCCTGCCGCTCCACCACGCCCCCGCGACCGCCATCAGGATAAGGACGCCGTTCAGGCGGATGTGCGTCCGGACATCCTGGAACCGAAACCGCGACCCGAAGCAGGAGCAGCCCACGCGCTCGAGCTCGCCCGGCGGGATGAGCAGCAGGTAGACGGTCACGGTGACGAGGAACGCCACCAGGAGCAGCGCCGGGAGCCGCCGCGGCCGCCACAGCGCCCAGCCGGCCAGGGCGAACTCGACCGTTCCGATCGCCGCCATCGTCCACGGCTCGTAGTGCAACCGGCTCTCGGGCGGCAGCCCCACGTCTGCGAACTTCGCCACGGCGGCGACGAGAACGACGAGCGCGACGAAGCGGACGAGGACGGACGCGACGACCGCGCGGGGATCGCGCCTCGTTCTCGCAGATCCGGGGGCTTGGCTGTCCACGGCGCCAGGGTAGCGCCGTCCGGTGCAACGGGCACTCGCGGTGATGACGTCCGGCGAGCCTGCACGTGCCGGCGCCGCTGCGGCAGGGGGCCGTTCGCGGTCCGGCAACGCGGCTCGTGGATGCCTTCGGATACCACCGCTGACCGCCCGAGACCGCTTTCAACCGCCTTCAACACCTTTCGGAGCCTCGAGACCGCCCCGGTGCTGGCCCTGAAGATGCTGGGGTCGCCGGTTCAAGTCCGGCCCTGCCCACCACGCGCGCGCCCGTCGCCACGGCCGTCGGCCGCGGACCCACGCGCGCCGGTCCCGCGTGCCACGCCGGCCGGACCTGAACCCGGTTGCTCGGCGACGTTGTCGCCTCGTCCTGCGCTCCGCTGCGGACTGCGCTCGCCTCGCGGCTCGCTCCGCGACCTCGCTGCGCTCGGTTCAAGTCCGGCCCTGTGCGCCATGCCTCGCGTTGCATGGCAAGGAGGCATGCCGGCGCTGCGACGACCGTCCCGCGCGCTGGATACCACCACGTGCCGCGCTCGGATCCCACCGCGCGGCGACCGCGACGTCTCGGCTCGTGCGCGGGCTCGCGTCGATCCCCTACCGCGACTCCTGCGGCGGGCCGGGCGGACCGGTGTCGCGGACCCGGAAACGACGGTGCTCCACGATACACAGCGCGCCATCTACGGCATCGTTCGCCAATGTGCGCGCGAGCAACTCCGTGACGTGTGCGGTGTCGACGCGGGCCTGCGATCTCGGTCGCAGAAGGACGATCCCGGGTCCGGCTCCTGGCGGGTAGCGGCGGATGTCCGCGAAGTCGAGATCGAGTGTGCTGGGGACCCGTCGCTCAGCGCGACAGACGTCCGCGAAACGGGCGTCCGAGGCGCCGTCGAGCCTCTGCTCCGCCGACGACACGACGTCCAGGTCGTGCGAGCGGAGCCGACGCGTGACGAGCTGCGGCAGGTTCTCGTCGGTCTTGAAGCACATCGCTCAGGGACTGCTGAGCACGCGATCGCGCCCGACCGTGTCGGCTGCGTACGCCAACGCCGCGCGCACGGCCTCGTCGCTCACGCCAGGGAAGTCCTCGCGGATCTCGGGCAGCGACGTTCCCGTCGCAAGGTAGGCGAGCACTGTCGCGACCAGGACGTGCGTGCCGCGGAACGTCGGGCGTCCGTGACAGATCGCGGGGTCGAGGACGATGTGCGCGGACCAGTCCATGCGCTCGGTCCGATCGTGCGCAGCGCGCCGTGTGGAGGGGTGCAGAGCGGTTCTGTCCTGGCGCGGGCGGGTGGAGGCCCACCTGCGAGTCGCTGGACGGCACGAGCTGCAGGCTCACGGTGACCCCATGCACGGCCAACGACCAGGTGGCCATGGCGGACAGTAGACGCGACGTCCGCGGTCCGTGGAGCGCCGCTCCGCCGTGCGCGGCGCAGATCCACGAGCCCGGTTTCCGGCCGGCACCGTCGCGGACATCGTGGACCGCGCGAACGACGTGGCAGGTCGGCTCCGCGGCCGCCGACGCGACCGGGAGGCGGTGCCGCCCGGCCGGCCGACGGACGCGCGGGTCCTGGGCCTGCCACGACAGAGGACGCGCGGGAGGGGGGGAAGGTGACAGCGCGAAATCCGGCCGGAGCTGTTTCGTGGCGCGTAGGGCCTCGCGCTTCTCCGAGACGCTGCGGCGAGTCGGCCGACGCGCCGCGCCGTTCAGGGGGCGGGCGCGCGGGCCTGCGCGCCGCCGGAGATCCGCTGTCCGTGGTGCGTGATAGTATTGCGTTTGCCATGAGGAGGATCACCACGGATCGACGCACGCTGCGCATCGGCGGGGACGCCGAGGGCGATGGCGGTGTCGGGCGTGCTGGCCTCGCGCGTGGCGGTGTCGCGCGCAAGGGGGCCGAGATCGACGCGCGAGCCGGGCAGACGGACGCGCGGGAGTCCGACACGCCGGCGTCCGATGCAGCGATGTTCCGCGAGGCGCTCGTGCGCTACCGGGAGTGCGTGCTCGAGATGGCGTGGCTG
>CALJKZ010000189.1 GCA_937983085.1 uncultured Gemmatimonadales bacterium | reverse complement strand
GCGTCCTGGGGGAAGACCCAGTACGTCACCTCCACGCAGCCGTCTTCGCGCCGGCTTGCAGGTGCCTGGCCGCACGCAGCCAGCCCCACCGTGCGCACCGTCAAGTCGGCGGCGCCGATGACCATGTTGTAGGGAGAGATCGGGACGCCCACCTCCCACCGCCACGTCTGCCGCTCGCCGGCGGGGCCCAAGGCATCCGGGGGCGTGTTCGTCGGCGACCCCACCTGAGCGCCGTTGGCGATCACGCGCCATTGGCGAGGTGCGTGCACCGTGTAGCTGACCGTGGCCTTGTCGGCGGGGTGATCCACGCTGGGCAGCCAGAAACGTGTCCGGTTCGGCCAGTTGTCCACGAAGGCCGACGGCACGCCGTGGACGTTGGGCCGCAGGATCAGGCCATCGTCAGGGACCCCCCGGTACGCCACGGTGACGATGGCGGTGTCCCCGGTGGCGGCACTCTCCAACGGCACCCGCAGCACGCCGGCTACGTGCTCGTACGCCGTCGGCCGGCCATCCATGGAGACGCCGTCGATGGCCAGCCCGGTGAAGTCCAGAGGGAGGACTGGCCGGTCGTCTTCGACGAGCACGTGAATGTCGACCTCCCCAGCGAACCAGTCGGTGGCGTATCCGAGGCCGACCTCCACTTCGTAGTGCAGGATGTCGACGCCGGGCGCGTAGCGACCGAAAGGAGGCGCCACGCCTGCCTCGATGGGCGCGGGCTCCTGGGCGAGGAGGGAAGCTCCGACTGTGAGAAGGTTCGCGCCGAGGAGAGTGACGGCGCACAGGACCATCGGTGTTGGTGTGCGAATCATGCCTGGTCTACGTCGAAGGGCCCGGGGAGGTCCGCGCGAGTGTCGGAGCGGAGCTTCGACGAGCCGCGTGTTCACGGGCACGTGAAGGAGCGCCGACCTGGCGCTTACAGGGTCAGGCCCCGTCGGCCTGGATGTGCTGGAACGCCTCGACCTCGGTGAAGTCGCGGTGGCGCCCCCAGTAGCGCGCGTACGCCTGAGCCATGCGGGGGCGCAGATCCACCCGGGCCGCGCCCATGGATTGGTAGGTGGACAACGCCTCCATCTTCATGACCATCTGGGCCCGTACGTCCACGAAGTGTGACGGCGTGAAGTCGAGCCCGGTGGTGGCGGTCTCGAAGCCGAAGATGTTCTCCACTTCGATGCCCGCCGCAGTGGCCACGACGGACGCCTCTCTCCGGGAGGGGTCACGGTCGTCGGGGGCCGGTAGGTACAACGTCGTCGGGCGCAGTTCGTTGATGGTGCGCTCGATGAGGTCTTTCTGCCCCGCTGTGTCCCCGAACAGGGTTCGGTCCACACGTAGCTCGACGCCGAGGACCTTGGCGGCGATGCTCGCGGCCTTCAACTCCTCCGGCGACGCGTGCTCCGCGTCCATGAGGATGGGGACGATGACGACCGTGGCTTCGTCTTCGACAGCGCGCATGAGCGTGCCGCCGCAGCCCATCTCGGCATCGCCGAGGCGGCCCTCGATGGCCAGGACCACCTTGGACTCGGCGACCTCGAAGAGGTCTTCACGTTCGATCATCGCCCAGACACGACTCACGAAGTCGTTCTGGGTGAGGGGCTTGATCATGACCTGATCGGCGCCGGCCCGAAGCGCCTGCTCCTCGTAGTGCGCCTGGGTATATCCCGTGGTGACGAGGATCGGGAGACTGGGATACCGGGTCCGGGCCTGCCGGATGATCGTGAAGCCGTCGGCGCCCGGAAGGTTGAGATCGGTGACGATGAGGTCCCACGTCTCCATCTCGAGACGTTGCATCGCACGGTCGCCGTCCTGGACGTGGACCACGGTGAAGCCCGGCAGCGCGTTGAAGAACGCCTTTACGAGGAGGGCCTGGTCGAAGGCGTCCTCGATATACAGCACGCGGTAGCTCTGTGTAGAGTCCGTGCTCAAAGGCGAAGACCGGGTTCGGGGATCGTCTCGACGCGGCTCGTGGAACCCCGCGTCACCGCCCGCGTCCAGTACGCGCCTGGCAAGAGGAACGGGCGATCTTCGAGAAGATAGAGTGTGGGGCGGCCGTCGTCAGGGTTCTCGTGCGGCACCGTCAGGTCGATTCGGTGTCGGGCTCCGGTATGAAGAACCAGACGATGAGGCCCATGAGGAGGACGAACCCCGCTCCGAGCACGGCGTTGGACCCGTACCCCGCCCCTGCGTAGAGGGGACCCGCCACGGCGCCCCCCAACGCGAATCCGAGTTGCCCGAGGGCGACGGTGAGGCTCATGAGGGAGCCCCGGCGCTCGTCGGAGACCAGAGCCGTGAGCAGCGCGGAGAACGGGCTGATCCGCATGGCTACCAGAACCATGGTGACGACGAAGAACACGTACGCGGACACCGGGCCGGTCACCACGCGGACGGTGGCCACCATCATGATGGAGAGGCCGACGCACGCCAGCAGGATGATGCCCTTCCGTCCGATTCGGTCCGAGAGCTTTCCCGCCTGGGGTCCGGTGAGGACGTTGGCCACGCCACCGACGAGGAACATGATGGCGATCTGGTCGCCGGTGACGCCCACGTCTCGCTCGAGCCACGTGGGCAGATAGATGACGAAGACGGAGACGCCCAGGAACATCATGAAGAAGGCCGCAGCGGCCCAAGCGACCTCCGGCCGGCGAATCATCGCCAGGTAGTCGCTGGCGGCCTGCCGGACCGAGAGGGCGCCTCGGCTCAACTGCACGTCGGGCTGAGGGACCCTCATGAAGAGGAGGAAGACCGTCGCCGCCATGGTGACGGCGAAGAGGTAGAAGGGCGACCGGAAGCCGAAACGACTCGCCAGGACGATGCCCAGCGGGATCCCGATGATCTGGCCCACGGCCGCCCCGCTCATCACCCGCCCCGGAGCCCATCCACGCCGGTCGTACTGGAAGTATTCGCCGATGTAACAGACGGCGGCTCCGGAGAGAATCCCACCGGCACATCCCGCGAAGATCCGGACGAGGAGGAAGGAGACGTAGCCTGTCACGAAGCCGTGGAGGGAGAGGGCCACCGTCATCGCCCCGCACCCCAGGATGAGGATTCGCCGCCTGCCGATCTTGTCGGAGACCGGGCCGGCGAGGATGGCGAAGATCCCGACCATGAGGGAATAGACCGAGACCAGGGTCCCCAGGACCGCGTCGGCGATATCGAGTTGGTCGCCGATCATGGGCAGGATGGGCGACAGGATCATCGTCTGGCTGGCGGACGAGAAGACGAGGAGCCACAACGTGAAGACGATGAGGTAGGGCGACGCGTCGTGGCCTCGTCCGGGGCGTGGCGGCGCGTCGATGTCCGGTGGGGTCGCGACCCCGCTCAATCTTCGCGCCGGTCCATGTAACCGGGATACCGCTGGGCGGTGGGCATGAGGACGAGGTTGAGGACGTCGACGTGCTCCGGTGTGTTCGCCACGTAGATCACCGCGTCGGCGACATCGTCGGCCCTCAGTGGGATCGTGTCGGCGTAGATAGCGTCGGCACGCCGGTGGTCACCGTCGAAGCGGACCTCGCTGAACTCGGTCTCCGTGATGCCCGGGTCGACGCTGGAGACGCGGATTCTCGTACCCAGGAGGTCGATGTTCATCGCCTCCGTCAGCGCCTTCACGGCGAACTTCGTGGAGTTGTAGACCGCGTTGCGGGGGTAGACCCAGCGGCCGGCGATGCTCCCGATGTGGATGACGTGGCCCGAGTCCCGCTCGACCATATGGGGAAGGATGGCCCGGGTGACGTAGAGGAGTCCCTTCACGTTCGTGTCGATCATCTCATCCCAGTGCTCCGTCGATCCCTCGTGGAGCTTGTCGAGACCGCGGCCCTTGCCGGCGTTGTTCACCAGGACGTCGGGGACGCGCTGGCTGTCCACGAGCCTAGCCGCGTAGTCGAACACCGCGTTCTTGTCGGTGACGTCGAGGGCGTGGGCTTCGGCCTCGATCCCGTGGGAGCCGGAGAGATCGTCGGCCAACGCCTGAAGCCGATCCAACCTTCGGGCCGTCAGGTGCAGATGGGCGCCTCGTTCGGCGAAGTGGCGCGCGCAGGCGGCTCCGATCCCCGCCGAAGCGCCCGTGATCATCACTCGTTTTCCCTGCAATCGATTCATCGTGGCCGACGTCGTCGAAGTGGTGCAGATGAAGGGGTGCGGTAATGATAGCGGCCCCGCGCCCACAGGGTCGCCGTGACTCTTCTTTCGTCGTCCCGCGTGTGGTAGCCTGGTGCCCAGCAGGCGACGAACATGCACGGGAGCGGGGATGAACAAGAAGCAGGTCGGCGCCTGGGCGCTCTTCGACTTCGCCA
>CALJKZ010000188.1 GCA_937983085.1 uncultured Gemmatimonadales bacterium | reverse complement strand
CGTCCACCTCCCTCACGGGCTTCGCCGAGTTCTCGCAGATGCAGTTCAACATGCTCGGCGGCGAGCGGCCGGTGCAGGCCGAGGCCGGCATCGTGACCGGAAACTACTTCGAGGTCATGGGGCTCGACGCCGTCGTCGGCCGTACGCTCACCCCCGACGACGACGGGCCCGAGGCCGACCCGGTGATGATGCTGACGTGGGACTACTGGCAGAGCGCCTTCGGGGGCGATCCAGGCGTCCTGGGCCGGGTGCTCCGCATGAACGGCCGGTCGGTGACGGTGGTGGGGGTCGCCGAGCCCGCCCCGCCCTTCCCCGGCGACACCGACATTCTCGTGAACATGGTGACGAGCCCCCACCATCTCGACGCGACGATGGTCCACGGGCGATCCCACAGAATGACGGAGGTCTTCGCCCGCCTGGCTCCCGGCGCCACGGTGGCCCAGGCCGAGGCCGAGATCGATGCCATCGCGGCCCGGGTCCACGCCGACCATCGGGACGCCTACGATCCGGGCGCCGGGTACGAGATCTCGGTCACGCCCCTACGGGACGCACTGACGGCCGAAGCCCGCCAGACGCTGTGGCTCCTCATGGCCACGGCGGCCCTGGTCCTGCTGACGGCATGCGCCAACGTGGGCAACCTGGTCCTGGCGCGATTCCTCGAACGGGAGCGCGAGATCACTATGCGGTGGGCGCTCGGAGCCGGTCGGGCCCGCCTTCGGAAACTCCTCCTCGGGGAGACGGCCGTTCTCGCCGTGGCCGGCGCGGCCCTCGGTCTCGTCTTCGCCTACGGTGGGCTCGACCTCCTGGTCGGCTTCGCCCGGCGCTATACGGCCCGGGCCACCGAGATCCAGATCGACGGCACCGTGCTCGCCTTCACCCTGGTGGTGGCGACGGGTTCGGCTCTGGCCTTCGCGTTCGCACCTTCACTGCGATCTTCGGCCGGCGCCGGCCTTGCACTGCTGCGCACAGGATCGAAGGCCTCCAGCACCGGTCGGCGACTCCAACGCGGACTCATCGTGGCGCAGGTCGCCGCAGCTGTGACGGTGCTCACCGCCGGGGGGCTCCTCACCCGAACGCTCCTGGAGCTCAACGCCGTGGAAACCGGGGTCCAGGTGGAGAACACCATCACCATGCAGGTGCCCGCCGATCAGGGTGGCGGAACCGCCATGGAGATCCTCCGCATGCAGGAGGGCATGCGGGACCGCATCGCCTCGCTGCCCGGCGTCGAGGCTGTGGGCGTGGGGCTCAACGTGCCTCTACGGCCCTCGGGAGTCCTCCTCGAGATCAAGGCCGAGAGCTATCCGGCCGAACCCGGTGCGCCTCCGTTCCTCGCAGAGTATCGAACGGCGACGCCCGAGTACTTCGACGCCGCAGGAATGCAGATCGTCGCGGGCCGCGGAATCGAAACCACCGACGAGGCCGGGGGAGCCCCCGTGGCCGTCCTCAACGAAGCGCTTGCACGGCGCCTCTTCGGCGGCGATGACCCTCTCGGACAGCGCGTGGCGTGGACCGGGGACGTTCTCCAGTTCATCGGTATGGAGGGTGGTTGGATGACCGTCGTGGGCGTGGTGAACAACACCAGCGACGACGGGCCCATGGAGGCCCCGCCTCCCGCGCTCTACCAACCTCTCAGCCAGAACGAGATGGGGTACTTCCCGGGAGGCTTCGTCATTCGCGCCAGCGACGCGGCGGCCCTGGTGCCCGACGCCGAGCGCATCTTCCGGGAGATGGCCCCCAACAGCCCCGTCGAAGACGTAGCCACCCTCCAGCAGATCCGCGACGAGACCATCGCCTCGCAGCGTCTCAACGCCTTCCTCGTGGGGACCTTCGGACTGCTGGCCCTCATCATCGCCGCCGTGGGCATCGCAGGGGTCCTGGCCTTTCTCGTGACCCGGCGCACCACCGAGATCGGCATCCGCATGAGTCTGGGAGCGGCGAAGGGTGAGGTCCTCGGGATGGTCCTCGCCGACGGAGGTCGGCTCCTGGCGGCCGGAGTCGGGGTGGGGCTGGTGGCGTCCGTCCTCGTGGCTCGACTCCTGGAGGGTCTTCTGTTCGGCGTCCCCCCGGTGGATCCGGTGACCTTCGCCCTCGTCGCGACCCTCATGGTGGGGGTGGGCCTGGTCGCGTGCGCCGTCCCGGCGCGACGTGCGGCCTCGGTGGATCCGCTGGTGGCCATGCGGGAGGACTGACGTCGGCCGGGTGAAGACCTCCCTCTGGAGCGAGCTTCGGGGCGCCGGCATCGGAGGCATAGCCACCCTCGTCATCCTCGGCGGCATCGTCCTCCTCCCCATGGTCTACGAGCCCGGAGTCTTCGCGGCCATGGTGGTCCTCGTGGGCGTTATCGGAGGAGGCCTTTGGTTCGCGCCCCGTCTGCTGACCTCGATGAAGTGGCACAAGCCCATCCGGCTGCTGCCGGACCCTCCGCCGCCCCATTGGACGTCGCTGGTCAGGGAACGGGTGCCCATTTCCCAGGAGCTGCGGCAGGAGGACTTCCAGCGCCTCCTCAAGCTCATCCAGGTGTTCCTGCACGAGAAGCACGTCGAGGGGGCGGGCGGCTTCGAGGTCACGGAGGAGGTCGCCGTGACCATCGCGGCTCAGGCGTGTCTTCTCCTCGTATGGCGGGACACCGGGATGTACCCCGACCTTCGGACCATCATCGTCTATCCGAGCGCGACGATCCCCAAGACCTTCGATCCGCGCACCGGACTGCTGGAGGAGTCCGGGACCCCAATCCTGGGCCAGTCGTGGGACACCGGAGTCGTGATCCTCTCCTGGTCCAGCGCCGCTCAAGGGGCCTTCGACCCCCGGGACGGCCAGAACGTCGTCCTCCACGAGTTCGCCCATCAACTCGACCAGGAGACGGGTGAGGCCGATGGGGTCCCCGTAGGCCTCCCCTTATCGGCGGTGAAACCCTGGGCCGAGGTCATGGAGCGGCGCTTCCGTCAGCTCAAGGCGGCAGATCGGAAAGGCCGGAAGACGGTCCTCGACACGTACGGTGCCACCAACTATGCCGAGTTCTTCGCCGTGGCCACCGAGGCCTTCTTCGAGAAGCCCGAGCAGCTCCGGCAGAAGAAGCCCGACCTCTACGGTCTCCTCACCGAGTTCTACGGCGTCGATCCGGCGGAGGGGATGCGACGCATGGACAGGCCGGTCGCATAGGTGGCGGCGCCCGCTCGGCGTTCTTGCCACCCCCTCCACGCCACGACGAGGGCGCCGACCATCCAGACCAGGAACCCCACCAGCCCGCCCATGAGCGCCGCGAGGCCCGTGCCGGCTCCGGCGCCCCTGGTCTCGAGATCGACCACCCTGCCCTCCTGGTCCACCCGGTACCGGGTCTCGGTCCACGTCGCGTCGCCGGAGGACCGGTGAACCACGACCCGGAAGTCCGGAGGCGGATTCTCGACTCTGAATCCGAAGCCTGGGTACGCGAGGTCCCCCCCCGGAAGCACGCGAGGCCAGCCGGCCCGGGAATCGTACGCGTCGAAGTCGTCGGAGCATCGGGCGACATCGTCGGCGGCGAGGGTGAACCGGAGGTCGAGGGTGTCGCGGTGCGGAAGGAGATCTCGGAGGGTGAACGCGCGACACAGTGAACCGCCGTCGAACGTCCAGACCGCCATGACGGTCGCCATGGCCGACGGATCATCCGGATCCTCGGGCTGATATCCGGAGGAGAACGCGTTGGCCACCACCGCTCCGAGCACCACCGCCACGGGGCATGCCACGACGACGAAGAGTGCGCGAGCCATGGGCAGCATCTTACCATGTGACGAGGGACCACGCTCTGCTTCTCGTTGAGGCTCCGATCCCACCCATGAAGCGTAAGACCCTCGACGCCTTCGCAGCCCACTACGGCCTCTCCCGAGAGGGTGTCCTCTCGGCCCTCGAGCTGGCCGGTGCACGGCCGTCGGCCGCCGATCTCCTCCGGTTCGGCGTGAGGCTCCTGTACCTCGCCGGGATCCTGTCGTGCGCCGCCGGAGTCGTCTTCTGGGTCGCCGCCAACTGGTCCGTCATCGGGGTTCTGGGACGCTTCGCGATGGTCCAGTCCGTCCTGGTGCTCGCCGCGGGCCTGGCTCTTTGGCGCCCCCCACCCCGTGACCTCGGCCGCTACACGCTCCTGCTAGCCTTCATTACCACGGGCGCCCTCTTCGCTCTCTTCGGGCAGACGTACCAGACCGGCGCCGACGTATACGAGCTCTTCCTGAACTGGTCCCTTCTGGGGCTGGCCTTCGTGGTGGCGGCCCAATGGAGCGTGGTCTGGGCTGCGTGGGCGCTCGTCCTCAACGTGGCGTTGTTTCTCTTCTGCGCGGCGCGCCCGGAAGCCGGCCT
Source organism: uncultured Gemmatimonadales bacterium (assembly GCA_937983085.1). Lineage (GTDB taxonomy): Bacteria > Gemmatimonadota > Gemmatimonadetes > Longimicrobiales > Gaopeijiaceae > UBA2589. Next base: position 651 of record CALJKZ010000188.1, on the reverse strand, counting down.
CTTCTGGCGCATGCTGGCCGGATGGGACGTGAGCCTGACCCATCTCCTCCTGGTACCCCTCGCGGTGAACGTCCTCCTCTGGGTAGGCTCCATGGGGGTTCAGAGCGGGCGATGGTCCCATCTCGCCCCTCCGTGGCTGAGTCGGTTCGTCCTGTCGTGGGCGGTCCTCTACGGGACGTGGGCCAGCACACTCGTCGTGGTGGGGGCCGACGGGTCGGTGGCGGGGTTGCTTCTGCCCCTGGCCGTCTTCGGGGGCATCGCCTGGGACACCCTTCGCAGACGGACGGACGTCTTTCCGCTGGCCCTCCTCGAGGCCGGCCTCATCATCATCAGTACGGCGTGGATCATCGACGCCGGGGACTTCGATGAGATGGTCCTCTTCTTCGTGATCTCCGCATGGCTCGTGCTGACGTCGACGGTCAGCGGACGGTATCTCATGCATCTGGTACGAACGTGGGACGGGGGCGCGACCGGCGCATGAGACCCGTCGACCTCGCCGACGCCATGAAGCGCAACGGCTTCATCCGCACCGATGCCGAGCCCCTCCCCTTCGGCTCGGCGGGGAGGCCGTGGTACGTCAGCCTCGTTCTCGGAGCCGCCGGCTGGCTGGCGAGTCTCTCGGGGTTCGTCTTCGTGATGCTCCTCTTCGAC
>CALJKZ010000187.1 GCA_937983085.1 uncultured Gemmatimonadales bacterium | reverse complement strand
GAGGTCTACGTGTTCTGCGTCCTGACGCCCACTCGCCGGGAAGCGGCCGACCCTCTCGACGTGGACAACTGGCGATTCCACGTGCTCTCGACGCGGGTGCTGGATGAGCGGGCCCCTACGCAGAAGACCATCGGCCTCGGAGGACTCAAGCGGCTGGGCGCGAAGGAGACCCGCTTCGATGGCCTCGCGGGGGCGGTGCGCACCGCTGCGGGATGATCGGCGCCGTGACGTGGCTTGTGGCTGGCGCTTCCCTCTTCGCCACCTGGCTCAATATCCGCCGCGCTCGTGCCTGCTTCGCGATCTGGTTCTGCACGAATCTGACATGGGCCTGCTACGACTTCGCGCACGGCCTGCCGGCGCAAGGGTGCTTGATGCTGACCTACGCGGCATTGGCGGTGTATGGGTTTCTGGCCTGGGGGCGCGTCAGCAGGTTGCCTCCGACGCGGGTTCGCCCCCAGCGAGCCCGGTCCTGCGCGGGGGCATCTTGGCCCGCACGCCCGGCACCAGGCCCGCCTTCAGAACCTGCTCCCTGACGCTTCTCCAGAGATAGGCGCACGTCGCAAGATCAGGCTGGGGGTTCAGGCGCTTGCCCTGCTTCAGGGACGGCGTGATGACATCGCGGATTCGTATCACGGGCCGCGCAAAGCCGTTGGGACTCTCGGCTGCCTTGGCGGCCGGGAAGAACGAGAACATGCCCTCGATGGGCTCCTCCGGCGTCGCGCCCCTGTAGAGGCGGTACGAGGTGACCGAGCTGCGCTGCTTGGGCGCGGCGTACCACGGCTCGAGCGTGATGGCGACGTACTCGGGCGACACTCTGGGCACTGCGACTGCCCGCCAGTTGTCCAGCCCGTGGTCCGCGTAGTCGGCGACGACGAAGACCGTGTCGAGCACGAACGCCCCGGCCAGGTGGGAACCGAAGAGCACGACGGAGCCCGGTGCCAGATACCGCAGGCCTGTGGGGCCCCGCTTCGTGTTCTGCTGGCAGCCCGTGTAGAGGAACCGGTGCCCGAAGACAAAGGGATCGGTGTTCTGGTAGCGCGAGGGCGACGCTTTCGGGCTGTAGTAGGGCCGGAAGGCGTAGCGGGGACCGCGAGGAACCGGGGTGGCGAAGGACGTGACCAGCTCGGCCTCGGGTTCCCACTCCGCCCAGAAGTGGGCATCGCCGGTCCACGGTCCCCTGCCGTCGTGAAGGGTCGCTGTGTGCCGGAGGAACACGCGCCTGTGCGACTTGTGGTTCCACCGCTTGCCTGCGTGGTCGTCGGGCTCATGCTCGACGCCCGGGTGCATGAACTGGACGAAACAGAGCCGGTCGCGGTTCATGACCCCGCAATCTACTCCGTCGGACGTGCCGGTGACAATCAGATGAGTCCCCTTGGGGGAGCGTTCGCGTGCATCAAGGAGCTGAACATCGGAGAAGACCATGACGAACAATGCAAAGATCCTTCCGCAGGCAGGTGTGGCGCGGAAACTTTCGGAGCTCATGGGGGCTCCCGTGATCTGCGATGGACTCCTGAAACGGTGGCGGCAGTCCCTTACCCCATTCAACTTCGGCGAGATCATGCGCCAGAGGGGCGAAATGGCGGGTCTTGTACGGCGCGTTGCCCAAGCGAGCGAACAGTTCCGGTTGCCGTCCTGGATGAACGAGATCGGCAAGAGTGCGATCAGCGATGTCTGGTCGCTCGACGAGTTCTCGAGAGCTACAGAGGATCGATTGGAAGAGGTTCGCGGCCGGATGGACCGCCACTTGACCTCGGCAGAGGAGACCCGAGCTGCCATGGTGAACTGCGAGAGGCTGCTGCGGGAGATCGCAGCGAAGCCGTCCAGCGCGGACGGCTCTGTCCTGCAGGAGGTACACCACCTTCTGAAGTCCTACATCGAGAGCGAGGAGCCTGCCGGGGGGCGTAAATCCCCTCAGGGGTCGGACACGCTGACGAACGAGATGAAGGGGATCGCGTACCTGGTCAAACACCCCGACTGGACGGTCGCTGACATTGCGAATGCCGTCGGGGTAAGCCGCACCACGCCATACACCTGGGGCACGCTCATGACGCTGTGGAAGCTCTTCCAGGAGCGCGCCAGCCCCCGCCTGGGCTCGAAGGACGCCGAAGGAAACGTTGAAGCCTATGCCTAGGGGGGTTGTCGGGCCGACAGATCAGCCGACAGCCTATCTCCTAACCCACGCCCCCGCGGGACTTTAGGGAGCTCGGCACCCCGACACTCTCCCACAAGCGGCTGATCCTATGGAGGCGCTCGCGACTGCCTCCAACGGAGTCAGCCAATGCCGAGTACGCGACAGGGGGCAGCAGACGACCACGTTGACACGGTGGTCGTGTGGGTGGCCGCCCTCGAACGGGGCTTGCGCACCCACGACTTCGAGCTGATCAGGAAGGCGAACGAGCAACTCGACCGCCTCGGTGTCCATCTGTGCATCGCGGGCAAAGCCTACGGCCGCTCACTGCGTGCGGGGGGCCACAGCCACGGGCAGACCGCGGGAGGGGAGCCTCTGCAATGAACAGCGGGCCCCCCTTCGACTTCCAGGCCGAGCAGGCCGTCGTGGGCGCAGTCCTGTGCGATGGAGCGAGCCTGGCCAGGGTGTACGGCGGCCTCCGACCGAGCCACTTCTACACGCGGTCGCTCGCAGACGTTTACGGTGCGATGTGCGCGCTGCACGCCAGGGGGTTCGGGGTGGACGTGATCATGTTGCGCGACTACCTGACCGAACGCGGCGTGTGGGACGAGGAGCTTGAAGCCGCGCTCGTGCAGGCCGCAGCCGCCGTACCGTCGGCGGCCGGCATCGAAGACTACGCCCGGATCGTCCTTAAACTCGCACAGCGGCGTGAGTGGATGGCGGCTGGTGCTCACCTTCAGGAGGCGGCGGCCAACGGCGACGGTCTCGAAGAGGCTCGCGCGCGCACGGTCGAGGTGCTCCCCAGCACGCCACAGACCAGTCGCGTTCCGAGGTTCCGGTCCATCGAGGAGCTGGCGGACGACCAAGAAAGTGTCTCGTGGCTCGTCGAGGGCGTGGTTGCCCCAGGCTATGTGACCCTGTTCGCGGGCAAGCCCAAGGGCGGGAAGTCTACGCTGCTCTTCGCCCTGCTCGCTGCCCTGGCGAGGGGGCGTGCATTTGTAGGGCTACGCACCCTCACCGCGTCGGCGGTCTACCTCTCAGAGGAGGCCCCGAAGACTATCCGCCAGAAGGTGCGGCGATTCGGGCTCGAAGGGGCGGTGTTCCTGACGCGCCTGGACGGCTACCCTCGGCGCCTCTTCGGGCAGATCATCGACGAGGCCGTGGCCGAGGCACATCGGACCGGCGCCATGGTCATCGTCGTGGATACGATGACGTTCTGGGCGGGGCTCCCCCCGGACGCCGAGAAGGACTCGGGGGCCATGCAAGCAGCCGCGGACCACCTCCTGCGCGCCGCGGCCACGGGGCTGGCCGTGATCGTGCTGCACCACACGCGAAAGGCCTTGGGCGAAGACATCGACACCGTCCGCGGCTCGAACGCCCTGACAGGGGCCGTGGACATCATCGCGACGGTGAAGTCCGGCGAGGGCCCCGGCGAGCGCCTGTTGCGGGTGTTCGGCCGGGACGAGGAGTGCCCGGAACGGCTCATCGTCAAGTTGGTGGGCGATGGCTACGAGAGGGTTGGCGGTGAGCCGGCGGTTCAGGACTTGGGCGCGGCCGTCTTGGCGGTGCTGCCCCCCGCTCGGCATGAGGGGCTCACGCAAGAGGACATCTGCGGCCTGCTGCAGGCCCGGAAGGAGTCGGTGCTCGCCGCCCTTGAGGCCCTGCGCGATCGGGGTCGGGCAGATCGGCGCGGCAAGGGCACCAGGGGAAGCCCGTACCGCTACTCCCGGATCGACCCTCCGATCGATTCTGTTTCGGTTCCGGACCTACAAGTAGAGGGGCGGGAACAGAATCCGGAGGGGTCATCGAGGACAAACAGTTCCGGAGACAGTCCGGATTCGGGCACCCTCAAGGTTGAGGGCGATGCTGTTCCCGAGGATGTGGATGTAGGGCGCGGAACTGAAACAGAATCCGGCCGCGGCCCGAAGAACCCCATGGGGAAGGGAGATTCGGGCCACCGCGACGCCGTTTCCGGGTCCACCGCCTTCGGGGGAGCGGGAACAGAAACGGAAACGTCGCTGGCCAGTCTCCCCCCGGTCCCGTGGCTGGGCTACAGCTCCGGCCTATGGGTCATCTGGGACGACCTATGGTCCCGTTGGCAGGAGAGAGCGGCAGTGCTCGAGGCGGACGGCGGTCTGGCCCGACGCGACGCAGAGTTGCAGGCGTGGGCGGAGGTGGCGGCGCCGTGACCAGCCGCATCCGCACGGTGCAGCCGGGCTTCTTCAAGCGCGAGGGGCTCCACCAGCTCGGCGAGCCTTTGGCGGAAGGTGACCTTCTGACGATCCCCGCCGCCCTACGCCTGCTCCCGGTCAGCCGCTCGATGCTCTACGCCCTCATCGCCGAGGGGCAGATCCCGGCGGTGCGCGTCAGATCCGCAGGGTCGCGCCGTCCGCGCCTGCTCGTCCACCGGGACGACCTGGCCGCGTACGTCGCCCGGGCACGCCAGGCGGCCACACGCGCGCCCACACGCCCCGACGCGGACGCCCTGCTGGCCAAGGTCCGGCGAAAGGCCCGGGGAAGACGAGCGTAAGCCCATGCTAGGCACAGGGTTACGCCTTGCTACCCCCGAAGTCCGCTGGCTGTGTGTGACACCATGAGCACCACCACGAAGAGCCAGAAACGGGCGCGCCGGCGACGGCGGTTCGGGAAGGTCTTCCCGCGCCCGGGCGGCCCCAAAGGGGCCTGGCTGATCCAGTACCCGGACCCGGAGGGGACCAAGACCGCAAGCGGCAGGACGCGCTACCTCACGAAGTCCGTGGGTTCGGAGGCGGAGGGGAAGGCGCTGCTCGGCGAGATCGAGAAGGCGGTCCTGCTCGGGCAGTTCGTCGCCCCGACCAACGGGACCGC
>CALJKZ010000186.1 GCA_937983085.1 uncultured Gemmatimonadales bacterium | reverse complement strand
TTCGGATGAGCTCTTCGTAGATCTCGAGATGGCGCTCTGCCAGCCGGGCGTTGCTCCAACGCTCGACGACACGCGCGCGGGCGAAGGCTCCCACGCGAGGCAGATCGTCCCGCGTTAGGAGTACCGAGACGCACCGGGCGAGATCCTCGGGACTGGCCGGGGAGAACAGGCCCCCCACCGTCTCGTCGACGATCTCCGGCAGCCCTCCGACGCGGGAGGCCGCCACGGGGACCTCGCACGCCATGCACTCGAGGGCCGCAACGGAGGTCGCCTCCATGAGCGATGGAAAGACCGCCAGTTCAGCGGAAGAAAGGAGCCCCGGCATTTCCTCGTGGGCACGGGCGCCGAGGAATCGGACCCGGTCCGTGACACCGAGCTCCCCGGCAAGCCGCTCGAGCCTCTCCCGTTCCGGTCCGTCGCCGATGACGACCGCCTCGACGTCGACGGAGCGCGCGATGAGCGGCAACGCCCGCACGAAATACTCCACCCCGTTCTTCTCGAAAAGGCGTCGTGGTACGACGATGCGCCGCCGTCCGGGTGGAATCGCCTCCAGGGCGGGTTCCACGCGGCGAAACAAGGACGTTTCGACGCCGTTGGTCACGGGCTCGACCGTCACGCCCGGAGCGAGGCTCTGTGCCACCTCCGCGATCTCCCGACTCGCCGCCAGGTTCTTGTCCACGGAGTGGACCATTCTCCCCAGAAGCGTGCGCCAGCCGGGCTTCTTGGCCAGACGGAGGAAGTGGGAGGTGTGCCACGTGGCCACCAGGGGGACCCCCCGAAAGGCCCGCGCGAGCTGCATGGGCATCACCGATTGGAGGGCCTGGGCGTGGAGGATGTCGGCGCCGAGGGAGGCCTTGAGGGTTCGTCGGACCGAGCCCGCGGCGTGGGCTACCCAACCCGCCGTGGTTTTTCCCGGGAACCAGGTGCGCCAGACGTGCACCCCTTCCCTGACCTCGTACGGCGCGGCCTCGGGTTTGGACCGCGAGGTGACGACGTCGACCCTGTGTCCGCGCTCCGCGAGGGCTCTGCACAGGAAGTGGACGTGGCTCTCCAGGCCGCCCACCTCCGGCGGATAGTAGATGCAGTGCATGACGATCTTCACGGGGTCACGCCCTCAGCCATCCCAGTCCGAGGTTTCCCGCGGGCGGCCGGTGAGTGCGGACACCACGATGTCGGCGATGCGCTCCCCTGCCCGGCCGTCGCCGTACGGATTGACCACCGCCCCGGACGACCCGTCCGCGTCGAGGAGGTCCCTTGCACGGTCCACGATGAGCCCGGCGTCGGTACCCACCAGCTCCGCCACACCGGCCTCCACGCCTTCGGGCCGCTCGGTGACGTCGCGGAGGACGAGAACCGGAACGCCGAAGGTCGGCGCCTCCTCCTGGATCCCTCCCGAGTCCGTGAGCACGAGATCGGCGCGGCGTAGGGCTGCGACCAGGTCGAAGTAGTCCAGCGGCTCGGTGAGGCGGATGCGCGGGTGGTCCGAAAGCAATTCCTTCGCCGGGTGTCGGACCTGGGGGTTGGGGTGCACCGGGTAGACCACGGTGACGTCGCTGCGTTCGTCGGCGAGGCGGCGGACGGCCTCGAAGACCCGTCGGAGGGGTTCGCCGAAGGATTCTCTGCGATGGGCCGTGAGAAGGACCACGCGGGTTTCACGGGCCGTCAGGACGTCACTGAGGTCCCGGTTGGACACCGGGATGTCGCGCGCGGCCACCGAGTGAAGGGCGTCCACCACCGTGTTGCCCGTCACGTACACCCGTTCCGCGGGGGCATTCTCGGCCAAAAGGAGATCGCGCGCCCGTGGCGTCGGGGCGAAGTGGTGATCGGCCACAACGTCGGTGAGGCGCCGCAGGACCTCCTCGGGAAAGGGTGCAGACTTGGTCCCTGATCGAAGACCGGCTTCGACGTGACCCACGGGGATGCGCTCGAAGAAGCCGACAAGGGCACCGGTGAAGACGGTGGCCGTGTCCCCCTGCACCAGGAGCATGTCCGGCGCGAAGTCCCGTACGACCTCGCGCAGGCCGTCCAGAGCCCCGTGAACGACATCGTAGAGCGTCTGGCCGTCCTTCATGATGGCCAGATCGTAGTCCGTCTCCATTTCGAAGGCGGTGAGAACCTGGTCTACCAGCGTGGCATGCTGCCCCGTGAAGGCGATCTTCGTCTCCAGGGACGCGGCGTGCCGACCCAGAGCGGAGACGACGGGGGCCATCTTGATGGCTTCGGGCCGCGTGCCCACCACCACCAGGACGCGATGCGTGGCGATGATCAATACCTCGTCGAGCGGGTCGCTTCGAGTTCGTCACGGAGCTGGGCAACCTGCTCGCTGACGAGGCCGAAGCCGACGAGGAGGAAGCCCAGCGTCTCGAGGAGCATGACCAGGTAGAGGAGCGGCCTGTACCCCATGGGAGGTACGTACGGGTCGAAGCCCAGCAGGGGGTGCACGAAGCGCAGATACACCGTTCCCAACGCTACGAGGACCCCGAGGAACGCCAGGGCGAGGCCGGTGCCGCCGAACAGGAGGAGTGGCTTCCTGGAGAAGAGCAGGAGAAACCAGACCGAAATCAGGTCGACGACCCCGACCAGGATCCTGAGTCTACCCTCGTACTTGGGTGTTCCCGCGCGCCGTGGATGGAGTTGAATGTCGATCTCCGTCACGGATGCGCCTTTGGCGTGGGCCAGGACCACGAAGAAGCGATGCCAATCGTGGCGGAGGGGCACCCCGTCCAGGATCTCTTTCCGGAACGCCTTCATGGAGTTGAGGTCGGAAACGGGGACGTCGAAGATCCGCTGGGACAGTCGGTTGTACACGGTGGACACGGCTTTCTTACCGTACTTGCCGAGCTTGCGTCCGGTGACGATGTCCCATCCCTGGTCCAGGGTCTCCAGGAATCGTGGGATCTCGTCGGGCGTGTGCTGAAGATCGGCGTCGAAAAGGACCAGGTACGGTTCCGTGGCCGCCGCTGCGGCCGTGACCATGGCCTCCGTCTTTCCCCGATTCGCCTTGTGACGAATGACCCGGAAACGGCTCCATCCCGCGGCTTCCTTCTCGGCGAGATCCGCCGTTCCGTCGGTGGAGCCGTCGTCTACGAGAATCACCTCGCCGTCGAGGCCGTGCCGTTCGAAGGCATCGCGGAGTTCGGCCACGAGGGCGGGAATCACCGGGGCCTCGTCGAAGGCCGGGACGACGACGGTGAAGTCGGTGCGCATCGTCCGCGTCGGGTGGGTCACGAAGAAACGCTCCCCGTGTCGGTCACCCTTCTAGACCCGCTTGCGCATCCGCGCGGTCAGGATGCCCATCTGGTCCCGGTACTTGGCGACCGTCCGTCGAGCGATCTTCACCCCGTCCTGCTTGAGGCGGTCGACGATGGCCTGGTCGGTGAGGGGTTTCTTGGGGTCCTCGGCGTCGATCATGTTCTGGATCTTGTCGCGCACCCCTCGGGCGGAGATGTCCTCTCCGCTGGTGGTCGAAAGCCCACTGGAGAAGAAGAACTTCAGCGAGTACACGCCCCGGGGCGTCTGGACGAACTTCTTGTTCGTCACCCGTGAGACCGTGGACTCGTGCATCTCGATGTGGTCGGCGACTTCCCGCAGCGTGAGGGGCTTGAGGTATTGGACGCCCCGCTCGAAGAACTCTCGCTGACGGTCGACGATGAAGTTCATGACCTTGAGCATGGTCTGCCGCCGTTGCTCGATGGCCTGGATCATCCAATTGGCCGAGTTCAGCTTGCTGGCGATGAACTCCTTGTTCTCCCCGGTGAAGTCACGCTTGTTGCGCGCTACTTCCCGGTACGAGCGCGAGATCCGCAGGCGCGGCAGGCTCGTATCGTTGGCGAAGACCATGTACTCGCCGTCGATCTTCTCGACGATGAGATCGGGGATCACGTAGCGAGCGGGATCGACCGCGTACTTCAGGCCCGGCTTCGGATCGAGCTGACTGATGGAATCGGCGGCGTCCTGGACTTCCTTGGGCGTGATGCCCAACTCCTTGCCGATGTCCGACCAGTGATGGTTGATGAGCTCGTCGAAGTACTCCTCGACGATGCGGTATGCCAGGGTATCCTCGTCACCCCGGTGGCGGAGCTGGATGAGGATGGACTCCCGCACGTCACGGGCCGCCACTCCGGGTGGATCGAATCCCTGGAGGACAGTGAGCATGCGCTCGGCTTCCACCACCTGGTACGGTCGGAACAGGACGTCGATCTCCTCGAGCTCGGCCTGCCGCTCGTCCTCGTCCTCGATCTCGCGGGCCTTCTCGATGACGGTCGGTCGAACTTCGTCGAGCCATTCGTTGACGCCTGCCACCGCCTCTTCGAGGGTGCACGCCAGCATCCCGGCGTCGTCGATGTCCCCGATGAGTTCCTCGCCCAACCGCAGCTCGCGCTCCGAGATGCTCAAGAGACGGAGCTGGTCGTTGAGGTGGTCGTGGAGATCCTGGGCCTCGACCGGCGTGGGCTCGTAGTACTCCTTGTGCTCGTACTGCTGGCGTCGGCCACCCACGTCGAAGCCGTCGAGAAGGATCTCCTCCCAGTCGACGTCGTCGTCGCTCATGGGCTCGTCGGTGGAGTCCTCCTTGAGCTCGACCTCCTTCTGCTCCACCGCTTCCTGCATCTCGAGGAACGGGTTCTCCTCCAACTGCTCTTTGAGATGCTGCTCCAGGTCCAGGAGGGGCATGTACAGAAGCTCCATCGCCTGGTACAGGC
>CALJKZ010000185.1 GCA_937983085.1 uncultured Gemmatimonadales bacterium | reverse complement strand
AACCCAGGTCGGGACCTGTCCACCCCCCTCGCCGCTCCCGGGCTCCTGATCCGGACGGCACGCCAGCGGACTCGGCCCGAGGGGTCGTCTTTCCCCCTCCCACCTCGACCATCTCCAGTTCCTCGACGGCCACCTCGAACTTCAGGGAGCCGACCTCCACGAGGACCCGACCTTCGCGCATCTCGGTGACCATGCCCTTGGCGCCCGTCGACCGGATTCGGACTCGATCACCCGCCTCCAATCCGGCGAGCCGGTGGTCCCTCCCCCCCTCGTCACCCTCCCGGGCAGCGAGTCGCTCCCGCTCCTCCCGATGGGCCCGGGCTGCGGCCTCCACCCGGCTGCGCGCACGGCTGGCCGCCTCGTCCAGCGACGCCCCTTCCTCGACGGCGCTCCGGAGATCGGCGATGGCCCGTTCCACGTCTTCCCGGGCGTCCAGGAGCATCTGGCGCGCCTCGCTGCGGGCTCGATCCTCGGCCGTGCGCTCCGCCTCGCGCAGGGTGTCGGCCCGGTCCTCGACCTCGGTGCGCAGACGCTCGGTGCGCGTCCGAGCCACGTCCAGTTCGTGAAGCAGTTCCTCCACCTGGCGCTCTTTCTGCTCGAGCCGTTCCAGGACGTCCTCCAGACTCGCCTCTCCCTCCCCAACGTGGGCCTCGGCCCGGTCCAACACGTCGGCCGGGAAGCCCAGCCGCCGAGCGATGGCGAGACCGTAGCTCCGACCTGGCCTTCCCTTCACGAGTCGGTAGGTGGGCTCCATGCGTTCGGCGTCGAACTGGAGCGACGCGTTGACGATACCGCTTCCCTCGGCGTCGAGGCGCTTCAGGTCGCCCAGGTGGGACGACACGAGCGTGGTGGCCCCCCGCTGGACCAACTCCTCCAGAATGGCTCGCGCCAGCGCCGCGCCCTCCGCCGGATCGGTACCGGTTCCCATCTCGTCGATGAGAATCAGGCTGGCGTCGTCGGCCTCGGACACGATGCGGGCGAGATTCTCCAAATGGGCCGAAAAGGTGGAGAGATTACGGGCGATGGACTGTTCGTCGCCGATGTCGGCGAAGAAGGACCGGAACACGGGCAGACGCGTCTTGGGCCCCACCGGGGGAATCACCCCACTCTGGGCCAAGGCGGCGATGAGACCCGTCGCCTTGAGGAAGACGCTCTTACCACCGGTGTTCGGTCCCGACACCACGAGGCAGCGTTCGTGGTCCTCCAGCGTGAGGTCGTAGGGCACCACCTCCCCATCGCCGGCCTCGACCAGCAGCGGGTGACGCGCATCGCGCAGCGAGAGCGCCCGCTCGTTGGTGCCGAGGATCTCGGGGGCCTCCGCCTCCCATGCGCGTGCCGTTCGCCCGCGGGCGTGGAGGGAGTCGAAATCCACGAGGGCATCGAACGCTCCCTGGATCGCCGGACCGTGCGACGCCACGCGCCCTGTCAGCTCCCCGAGGATCCGCCGGATCTCCCGCGCTTCCTCCCGTTCCAGACTTCGCAGCTCATTGGTCGCCTCGATGGCCGCCGGAGGCTCGACATAGAGCGTGGCCCCCGTCTGCGATTCGTCGTGGACGATGCCTCCGACCTCACCCTTCCCCTCCCGTCGCAAGGGAATCACATACCGCCCGTCGCGGATGGTCACCGACGCGTCGGCCACCAGGAATCGGTCCGGAAGAGTGCCGAGATACGCCTCGAGTTTCCGGACGATGCGGGCCTGGGCGCCGCGGAGGCGGTCCCGGATCTGCTTGAGCTCTCGGGAGGCCTTGCTCGAAACATTGCCCTCCTCGTCCACGGAGCGGCCCAGCACGTCCTCCAGCTCCGCGAGGTCGACCAACCGTTCTGTGACCCCCGCCAGCTCGGGATAGGCGTCCTCCCCGCCCGACAATGCTCGTCGGAGACCCCGAGACGTCCCGAGAAGAACGCCGACGCGGTGCAGGCCCAGCGGTTCGAGCACGGCCCCGTCCACCCTGAGTTGCGAAAGCTCCTCGCGGACGTCGGGAATCGCGCCAGGAGCCCATTCGGGGCGGTCCTCCACGAAGCGTTGCACCGCCGACACACGACCGATCTCGCGCCGCACCACGTCGGGATCGGTCTCCGGTCGGAGCGATCGAATCCGCGCGCGGCCGGGCTCGGTGGCCGCGAGCTGCGCCACTCGCCGCGGGAGGCGACGGAACGCCAACGCGCGGACCGCGTGGGCGGTCATCTGCGTCGGATGCCGGGAGGGCGAGACGAGGTCACCCCGCCAGCTCCTCGCGGACGATGCGGTTCGCCTCCTTTCCGTCGAAACGCCCGCGCAGCTGGGGCATGAGCCGACCCATGAGGGGACCCATCTGGTCCGTCCCCGAGTCGATGAGGTCGCGGACCATGGCCCGGACCTCGTCCTCCGACAGGCCCTCGGGCAAGTACTCGCCAAGGACCTCCGCTTGAGCGTCCTCCGTGTCGGCGAGTTCGCCCCGCCCCGCTGCACGCATCTGTTCCGACGCGTCTTTGCGTTGCTTGATGGCCCGGCTGAGGACACCGACGACGGCGTCGTCGTCCACCTCTGCGCCGTCGTCGATCTCCTTGTTTCGGATCTCCGACAAGGCGGTCGAGAGCACCAGGGTGCGAAGCTTGTCGCGATCCTTCCTGGCGGCGTTGAGGTCCGCCTGGATTCGACTCTTCAGTTCACTGGGCATGGACTCATCGGTTTCGGTTCTCGTTCGGGGGGTTGAAGCTACCGCCGAGCCCCACCGCGATCAATCAGCCCGGTGGCCATCCCATGGCCCGTCCGCCCATCACGTGAAGGTGTAGATGGTGGACCGTCTGGCCGCCGTCGTCCCCCGTGTTGGCCACGACCCGAAAGCCCGACTCGTCGATCCCTGCACCCACGGCGACGTCCCGGGCCGCCATCATCACTTCGCCCAGGAGACCGGCGTCTTCGTCTTCGGCCGCACCCAGTGACGCGAGGTGGCGCTTCGGTATGACCAGGACGTGGGTCGGGGCCTTGGGTGCGATGTCGCGGAAGGCCAGGACCCGCTCGGTTTCGTGAACCACGTCGGCCGGAATCTCACCGCTGACGATGCGACAGAACAGGCAGGGGTCTTCGCTCACGGGGGCTCCAGGAGTCGAGGAGAATGGTGACTGGGAGCCCATACCCGCCTGGGCGCCGCGGTGTCCCACCCCGCCATGGTGAAGCCCCCGTCACCCCTCGACCTTCGTCGTTCCACCACAGCCACCCGACCCCGGTCCCGCGGACCCGAGAGGAGACGTGGATGAATCCCATCGCCCACCACGCCGAATCCGTCCTCCACACCACGCCACACCCGGCGCTTCGCCTCTGCGAGCTCCTCGATGCGCTGGTGGAGCGGGCCGGACGCTCCCTGACCCTCGACCGACTCCGGGAGGCCCTGGAAGCCCACCCGGATCGCTTCCGAATCCTGGAGACCTGGCAGGGCCCTTGGCAGGTCAATGAACGGCCCGGCTCCTACGCGTGGGTGGTCGCCGTCGAGAGTCCCGACGTTCCTCCCGACGAGCCTCCGGCGGCGCTGCGCCGCCGCGAGAGCGTCCGCTGGGTGGCCCAGGGCATGGACCCACGCTCGAGAATGGAGGTGAGCCGCTGGTACGCCATCGCCGTCGCCGAGCGCGAGGCACGCCGCGCCCTCGTCCGCCAGGCCTCCTGATCCGGCCGGTCGTCTATCAGCGACGGAAGAGAGCTGATCTCCAGACACCGTCGGCGTCGACGTCCGCAGAGGCGAAGCCTGCGGCGTCGGCCGAGGTGAGGATCGAGTCCAGTTCGTTCTCGAGAATACCGGAAAGGAGGAGCCATCCGTCCGGGACCACCGCGGCCGTCAGGCCGGGAAGAAGGGGCAGGAGCAGGCCCGTCTCGATGTTGGCGATGACCCCGTCGTAGCCATCCATGGCGGCCAGGGCGGGAGCATCGACCCACACCTCACGCACGACGACCCGCCGCACGACACCGTTGCGACGGAGGTTGGCCTCCATGGCTTCACACGCGAGGTGGTCCCCTTCGACGGCCACCACCTCCGCCGCGCCCAGCCGAGCCGCGGCAATGGACAGGATGCCGGAGCCGGCACCCACGTCCAGGATTCGGTCTCCCTTCACCACCACCGCGTCGAGAATGCGGAGGCACCCGCGGGTCGTGCCGTGCTCCGCCGTACCGAAGGCCATCCCGGGGTCGAGCACGATGACCACGTCTCCGCGACGCACGTCCGTGGGGCGCTTCCACGACGGATGCACGATGAGCCGGTCGGTGAGGCGGCGGGGGCCGAGGCCCCTCTTCCACGCTTCGGCCCACTCCTCGTGCTCCTGCCAGCGCCACTCCACGGCGACACCTGCGCCGGACAGGGCCTCGCCGAGGCGGATCTCCGCCTCCGCGGCGAAGGCGTGCGGATCCCCTGGCTCCTCGAAGTAGGCGATATGGTGCTCGTCCTCCTCGATGACCCCTCGGGCGCCGAGTTCGACGAGCGTATCGGGCACCAACTCCCGGTGCTCGGGGCTTTGGGCTCGAACCCGGAGTTCGAACCACCGGCGGTCCCCGCTCATCCTCCGGTGAACGCCTCCTTCACGCGTGACCAGAAGCCCTTCCTCGAGCCTCTCTGGACGGTCGCGGGCGGGGCGCTCTCCACGGCCGCCAGCCGTTCCAGGAGCTCTTCCTGCTCGCCCGTGAGCTCGTCCGGCACCCAGACGACGACTCGGACCAGCTGATCCCCTCGCACGGTCTCATTGAGCTCCGGTAGCCCGAGGCCCTTCAGCCGAAGCAGCTCGCCGCTCTGGATCCCCCTGGGGATCTTGAGCCGCGCGGTGCCATCGATGGTGGGGACCTCCATCTCGCTCCCCAGAGCCGCCTGGGTGAAGGTGATGGGAAGCTCATGGACCAGATCCGATCCCCGACGGACGAAGCGGGGATCCTCCTCCACCTCCAGAAGAACGACCAGGTCGCCTCGCGGTCCGCCGCGCGGCCCGACGCTGCCCCGCCCTCGAAGCGTGAGGAAGTTCTCCGACGTCACGCCGGCGGGCACCTCCACTTCGATTTCTTTCTCGGAGCGGGTCCGACCTTCACCCGAGCAGGTCGAGCACGGGTTCTCGATGACCCGGCCTTCTCCACCGCACCGACGACACGGCTGGACGCTGACGAACTGTCCGAACACCGAGCGCTGAACGTGGCGCTCCTCGCCCGCCCCACCGCACTGCGGGCAGGGGGCAGGTGGCTGTCCCGATTCGGCGCCGGTCCCGGAACACGCCTGGCACTCGTCGAGGAGGGCGACCCGGACCTTCTTGGTGACACCGGTGGCGACCTCGGACAGCGTGAGGGGCAGTCGGATGCGCACCGTCTGGCCCTTCCGGGTCTTGGTCCGTTGGCCGCGGGCCCCGCGCATGCCGAAGAGATCTTCGAAGCCCGAGAAGCCTCCGAAGTCCCGCATGAAGACCTCGATGGCGTCGCTGAAGTCGAAGCCTTGGGGTCCGGCGCCAGGAGCACCGCGCACGCCCTGCTTGCCGTACCGGTCGTACATGGCCCGCTTCTCGGAGTCGCGCAGGACCTCGTACGCCTCGGTTACCTCCTTGAAGCGATCCTCGGCCTCTTTCGATCCGTCGTTGCGGTCGGGGTGGTACTTCAGCGCGAGCTTGCGGTAAGCCTTCTTGATCTTCTCGCCGTCCGCGTCCCGCGGTACGCCGAGGAGTTCGTAGTAGTCGGACATCTATTACCTGGTGGACACGGACGCGGCGTCTCGCGTGGAGACGCGCCTCACGTGGCGAGGATTCGGGTCACGAGGGACGACGTATAGTCGACAATCGTAACGACCTTCTCGTACGGCATGCGGGTGGGCCCGATGACGCCGATGACGCCTTTGAGGTCGCCGACGCGGTACTCGGCCGTCACGAGGGTGAAGTCCGACAGCATGCTCTCGTCGTTCTCTTCACCGATGGTGATCCTGAGATGACCACCGTGCTCGCGATTACCCACCGCCTGTGCCAGAAGGTCCGTCTCCTCCGTCAGGCTGATGAGGCTCTTCAGTTGCTCACCGCTCTCGAACTCGGGCTGGCCGGCAAGGACACTCGCCGGGCCCAGGAGAAGCTGCGATTCGGAGAGTGTGGTGAGGTCGAAGAGGTCGGCGCTGGACTGGACGAAGATGTTCATGAGCTCGGCGCTCTGCTCGTCAGCGACGGCATCCCGTAGCCGCTGCGGCAAAGTGCGGCGGATCTCGCTCAGCGCCTGGCCGGCCAACCGCTCGTTCAGGGCGACGGTCACGCGAACGAGTGTCTCGTGGGGGACCTCCACCGGAAGATCCACGTAGACCGTTCGGACCACGCCTCCTCCGATGGTGGCCACCAGGAGGACCTTGTCCGACGACACCTTGATGAGCTCGAGCTTTTCCAGAACCGCGTCGTCGAGGCGAGGAGCGACGGCCACGCCGAGCTCGTGCGAGATGAAGCTCAGCGCCCTCGTGGCGTGGATGACCAAGCGCTCCACCGCCGATGTGCCGGCGCCCTCCAGCCCGCGTTCCAGGGCGGCCCTCTCCTGGGGCGACGGAGCCAACGGCTCCATGAGCCGATCCACGAAGAAGCGGTACGCGACGTCGGTGGGGACGCGACCTGCCGACGTGTGCGGGTGGAAGAGGTACCCCTTCTCTTCCAGGTCGCTCATGGTGTTGCGCACCGTCGCCGCCGAGACGCCCAGGTCGTAGTTCCGTGACACCGTACGGCTCCCGGCGGGCTCGGCCGTCTCGACGTACGTGCGCACGACGGCCTCGAGAACCTGACGTTCCCGTTCGCTCAGGTCGGTGCCGACCATGTCCCTGCGATCCAGTGCGCACATGCTCGAAGATCGAAATATCGTGGTCGGGCGGTCAACTCCGCTCTTCGGCGTCGACCAGATCCACGGCAAGCTCGTCGAGAAGGAGCCACCCCTCCGCCGTCAGGCGGACCCGGCCGCCCGATTCGACGGCGAGGCCGCGCTCGAGCCACTCCCTCACCCTATCGTGCACCTTCGACCCCCCGGACGGCGTCGGGATCCCCCGTCGGCTTCGAAGGCTGAGCCACGACGCCTCCAACCGGGCGGCCTCTCCCTCCACCGATTCCCGTGACTCCTCGGGCGATCGGCCGGCCGCCACTGCGGCCCGGTAGTCCTCCCATGCTCGGGCGTTCCACCGACGGACGGGAGGGGCGTAGCTGTGCGCGCCGTTGCCGAGACCCAGGTACGGCGCGCCGTCCCAGTACACCGCATTGTGGCGAGCCTCGAAGCCGGGGCGTGCGAAGTTGGAGACCTCGTAGTGCATGTAGCCGGCTCCCGTGAGTGTGTCGGCAGCCTCCAGGAACTCCTCCCGATACTGCTCTTCGTCCACGGGCGGCTCACGCCCCTCCCGAACGGCCCGGCCCAACGCGGTGCCCGCCTCGACCGTGAGACCGTAGAGGCTGACGTGAGGCACGTCGAGGTCGAGGACCGCCGCCAGGTCGTCCGACCAGGAGCGCCCCACCGCACGCGGTAGTCCGAAGATGAGATCGACGCTCACGTTCGCGATGCCCGCGCGGCGCGCCGCTTCGACCGCCCGCCCCGGCCCGTCCGGTCCATGGAGGCGCCCCATCCAACGCAGCGCCCCGGGGTGGAAGGTCTGGGCGCCGAGGCTGATCCGATTCACGCCGGCGGCGGCCCACCCGCGCGCCACCTCGACGGTGAGGCTCTCGGGGTTGGCCTCCGCGGTCCACTCGAGATCGGGGTGAGTGAGCCGCTCATGGCCGATGACGTCGGCCAGTCCCCGCATGGCGTCGGGGCCGAGGAGCGAAGGAGTCCCTCCTCCCACGTACACCGTGTCGAGGACGTCGGCTACGTCGAAGAGCCGTTCGTCTTGGACGACGCGCCACTCGGCCGAGAGGGCAGCGAGCCATGCGTCCGTGTCCCCGGTCTTGCGCACCGTGACCGCGAAGTCGCAGTAGGTGCACCGCCGGGCGCAGAAGGGCGCGTGGACGTAGATGGACGAGACGCGGGCGGAAACGGCCGTGGTGGACATGCGCCTTCCCTCAGGCCGCCCGGCGAAACCGCATGCCCGCGAGCCGCTCCACCTCTCCGTGAAGCTCGAGGATGGTGAGCACCGCGAGGATCGTCGCGATGGGCTCATCGAAGCGCTGCGCAAGCTCATCGGCTTGGGCCGGAGCATCGCGTAGCGCCGTCAGCAGACGAGCCTCGAGCGAGGTCCGGCCTCCCGGAGATCTCTCGGCTTCCGACGATCCCTCGACGGGTCCCCTCGGTTCGGGGGAGGTCGTGCGCCCCGTGGCATTGGTCCCCGAGGGGGTAGGCAACGAGAGCTGCCCGCCGTCCACGAAGCGCGGCATGGCTGCGGTAGGCCCCGGGTGGCTGGCCGCCTCCGGCGACCCCGTGTCGGCCATCACGGCGACGAACGCGTCGATGGACACCAGCGGACGGGCACCGTCGGCGAGGAGCCGGTTCGATCCGCTGCATGCCCGGGTGTCGATGGGCCCCGGTACCGCCCACACGTCGCGACCGAGGTCGAGGGCGTGATCGACGGTGATGAGAGCGCCGCTCCGGTCGCCCGCCTCGACGACGACGACGGCGTCGGCCAGAGCCGCCAGAATCCGGTTTCGGCGAGGGAAATGATGGGGCGCGGCGCTGGTGCCGGGGGGAAACTCGCTCGCCAGGAGTCCACGTCGGCGGATTTCGGTGTGCAGCCGAGCATGGAACCGGGGATACGGGACGTCCACCCCGGCACCCAGCACCGCCACGGTGGCGCCGTCGCCGCGAAGGGCACCGGCGTGGGCGGCTCCGTCGACACCCAGCGCCAATCCGCTTACGACGACCACGCCCTCCCGGGCCAGCGCCGTGCCGAGACGACGGGCCACGTCCCTCGCCCGGGCCGTTGACCGCCGCGCTCCCACCACGGCGACCGCGGGTTTCCCCGAGAGAAGTTCCGAACGCCCGGCCAGGAAGAGGACCGGCGGCGGGTCCGCGAGGTGGTTCAGCGTAGGCGGATACCGGGGATCACCCCATCCCACCACGTCCATCCCTTCCCGCTCGGCGCGAGTCAGGGCGCTGCGGACGGCTTCGTGCACGCCCGAGTCCCTTCGTGCCGTCGCCGATACCCGGGCTTGCCCTCCGCCCACCACGGCGGCGAACGAGGTGTCGGAGGCTTCGAGGGCTGCGGCAACGCTGCCGAAGTGGTGGACGAGACGGCGCACGGTACGGGGTCCGACGCCCGGCAGATGGTCGAGAAGAAGGAGGTCGAAGGCGCTCTCCCCTCGGCCTCCCGCCGTCACGGGGTCCACCACTCCTCGTCGGCGCCCCCGTCCCCCGAGCCACGCTCTTCCGCCACGACGGCCTGGCTGTGCTTCCAGAGCACTTCCAGCACGTCGTCGGTTCCTCTTCGGGCGACGGCCGAGAGATGCACCACGTCCAGAGCGCCGTCGGCGTCGAGCACCGGCGGATCATCGTCCGGCCCCAGGAGGTCGATCTTGGTGAGGGCCACCACAAAGGGGGTTCGAGCGAGGTCCACCGAATACGCCTCCAGCTCCTCGCGAATCCTCTCGTACTCTGCCTGGGGGTCGAGGGCGTCGACGGGGACCATGAGAAGGAGGACCCGGGTGCGCTCGATATGACGCAAGAACTGGTGGCCCAGACCCTTCCCCTCGTGAGCTCCTTCGATGATTCCGGGGATGTCGGCGATGACGAAGGACCGGAAGTCCGAGAGCTGCACCACGCCGAGGTTGGGCGACAGCGTGGTGAACGGATAGGAAGCAACCTTCGGCCGGGCCGCGGTGACGGTGGCCAGGAACGTCGACTTGCCGGCGTTGGGCTCTCCCACCAGCCCGACGTCGGCGATGAGCTTCAGCTCGAGGCGGACGGTTCGTTCGTCGCCCTCCTCGCCGGGCTCCCACCGGCGGGGTGCCTGCTGGGTGGCCGTCTTGAAGCGCGCGTTGCCCCTGCCCCCACGCCCGCCTCGTGCGATGACCACCGACTCACCGTCCTCGAGCAACTCGCCGAGGACTTCGCCCGTGGCGTCGTCGTACGCCACCGTCCCGGGTGGAACCTTCAGCACCAGGTCGTCACCCGACTTCCCCGTGCGGTTGCTGCCCTCCCCGTGCATGCCCCGGGGGGCCTTGTAGTGGCGCCGGTAGCTGTAGTCCAGGAGAGTGGTCAACTGCGTGTCCGCAACGAGGATGACGCCTCCTCCGTTGACACCGTCGCCGCCCGACGGGCCTCCGCGGGGAACGCCCGACTCCCGTCGGAACGCCTCGGCTCCCGATCCGCCGACCCCGCCCTTCACCTCGATCACCGCCCGGTCGACGAACATCTCTAGGCCTGGGCGTGGACGAGCAGATCGAAGGCCGGGCGGACCTCGCCCACCACTTCGTCGCGCGTGTTTCGGAGGGTCGGCCGTCCGTGAGGGGTGCGGGCCTCGAAGGCGTGGACAGTGAGGGCGTCGAGAGAGGCCACTACGTGGATGAGGGCAACCTCCACGGCACGCCGACCCCCGTCGGCCACCTTGATGGCGAATCCGACGTCCCGACCGCGTAGACCGCCACCGTAGACCCCCTCGGCGCCCAACTTCACGAAGACCGCCTTCCCCGCGACGTCCATGACGTCCGTGCACGTCCGACCCGTACCACCCACCATGAACGGATGGCTGGTCATGGCGTCGACGATCCGGGCCGTGCCCGACCCCTCGTCCGCAGCCGCTCGGGTGAAGGTCGCGAAGGAGCGGGCCATGGCCTCGAGGGGGGCCGCGAAGCACACGACGCCGCAGCCGTCGATCCCCTTGGGCAGTCGCGTGTCCGGCACCCCTGACCAACGCACGACTTCTTCGATCATGCGTTTCTGGACGGGGTGACCGGCCAGGTGATAGTCCACCGGGTCCCATCCCATGCCCACGGCGAGGGCGATCATTCCGGCATGCTTACCCGAGCAGTTGTTGTGCACGCGTCGCGGCTCTTGGCCCGAACGGGTGAGGTCCATGGCTGCCCGACGCGAATAGGGCGCATGGGCTCCGCAGCGTAGGAGATCGGGGTCGGCCTCGGCCTTGGCCAGGATGGATAGGGCGCCTTCCACGTGGGCCGGTTCTCCCTCGTGGGAGGCACAGCACAGGGCGATCTCCTCGGTGGATAGCCCGAAGCGGTCCGCGATGCCTTCCTCCACCAATGGCAGCGCCTGCATGGGCTTCGCAGCGGAACGGTAGTACGTGATGCGTGAAGGATCCCCCGTCGACGCCAGCAACGTCCCGTCGGCGTGCACCACGGCGACGTGGACTTCGTGGCGGGACTCGACGAGGCCGCCACGGACGACCTCGACCTCACTCACGGCCGTACCTGGGTGTGTGCATGCGTGAAATCAATGGCGGAGCGTGGGGCGGCGCCATGCCCGTACAGGCGACTACGCCCCCGCGACCGGGGCCTCGTCGGACGTCTCGGCCGCCACGTCCTCGATGAGATCGGCCGGTGATTCCACGCCGGTCAGCACTTCGACGGCGCGGGCCAGTTGCCGGTCGTGCTCCAGAAGTTGGCGGAACTGGCCGGCCTCGCCCCATGCCTGGAACGCGATCTCGCCCTCGAGCTGATACCGGACGAAGCGCTCGGCCCCCTCGAAGTCGGCCCGGTCCACGCCTGCGCCGAACTCGGGGAGCGTCGCGAAGAAGGCGTCCAGATCCGCATCCGATACGGCGAAGCCCGGCTCCAGGTCGGGTCGATCGGAGACGTACTCCACGGCGTAGTTGAAGAGCGCCAGCGAGAAGCCTCCGCCCCGGGCGAAGAGCCGCTGGACCGCCGACACTTCCGAGCCCGAGAGCGTCTCCGGCAAGACGAAGAGGTCGGGGGTGATGCCGCCCCCACCGTACAAGGTGCGCCCCGCCGCCGACTCGTAGGTGGGTCGTCCGTCCAGATCCACCGGATCGACGAGTTGTCCGGAGATGGACAGCGTGTGGGATCGCTCTCCGTTGCGCCGGGCTTCGGGTTCGAGATGGATGGAGCGCCCTACGGGCGTGTACCACTTGGCCGTCGTCAGCCGGAGGACGTCACCGCCGGTGAGTCGATACAGGCTCTGGACCGACCCCTTCCCGAAGGTGGTCTCTCCGATGAGGACGGCGCGGTCGTAGTCCTGAAGCGCTCCCGCGATGATCTCCGAAGCCGACGCGCTCCCGCCGTCGACGAGAACGACAACGGGCAGGTCGGGATACCGGTCGGGGCGGGACGCCTGGAACGTCTCGTTCTGGTCGCCGGCACGCCCACGGGTCTCCACGATGCCCTGCCCTTCCTCGAGGAAGAGGTCGGTGACGGCGATGCCCTGGTCGAGAAGACCACCCGGGTTGCCACGAAGATCGAAGACGAGGGCCCGCATCCCCTCGGTGCGGAGCGAATCCACCGCCGCGCGGACTTCGTCGGCCGACGTCTCGCGGACGGTGCGCAGCGGCACATACCCGATCTGGTCGTCCATCATGATGGCGAAGGGCACGGCCATGAGCCGGATGATCTCACGGCTGATGGTGAACTCGATGGGCTCCTCGACGCCGGGGCGGAGCATGCGCACCGTCACCGGGCTGCCGGGACGCCCGCGCAGGAGCTCCACGGCCTGGTCGGTGACCATCGTGTCCGCCCGCACGCCCTCGATCTCGTAGAACTGGTCGCCGGCACGAATGCCCATCCGGCCCGCCGGACCACCGGGAATGGGACTCACCACGGTGACGTACCCGTTGCGCTCGGTGACCTCGAGGCCGACACCGCCGTACTCGCCTTCGGTGCGGATACGCAGGTCCTCGTACTCCGAGGCCGGTAGGAACGAGGAGTGGGGGTCGCCGAGGTCGCGGGTGCGTCCGTCGATGGCGGACTCGTACAGGGACCCGGGATCGACCTCGTCGACGAAGCTCGACGCCACCCGGTCCACCACCTCCTGGAGGACCCGCACCCTGACGTAGACGTTCTCCGCCCGGTCGACGCCCTGCTGCAGGAGCCAACCGCCGGCCGAGACCGAGAGGGCGACGATGAAGATCGGTGCGACGATGCTGCGTTTCATGACTGGGTCATCCTCGGTGCGTTCCCCTGGTCCGTCCTCTACCCCACCGCGTGCGCATCGGTTGCGCCGTCACCGCGGAAAACCGTCGGGAAGCGCGACAGCAGCCGATCGCGAATCCTCGCGTGGACTTCTTCCGGGCTTCCTCGGGCGTCCACCAACTCCACATCGGGTTCCGTGTCCGCCAAAGCAAGGTACCCCTCGCGCACACGCTCCCGGAAGTCCGTTCCTTCTGCTTCGATGCGGTCGGCCTCCTCCGCGCCACGTCGTTGACGCTCCCGACTCTCGTCGGTGGGCAGGTCCAGCACGAGGCACAGATCGGGGCGAAGTCCGCCCCGGGCGAGGGAATCGGCTTCCCGGACGCGCTCCAGGTCGAGTCCACGGGCGTGCCCTTGATACGCCAGCGTGGAGAGGGAGAAGCGATCGGCGACGACGGTCCTGCCCTCGGCGAGGGCCGGCCGCACCACGTCGCGCACGAAGGCCGCCCGAGCGGCGAGGATGAGGAAGAGCTCCGACTCGGGCCCGATGTCCAGGTCACGGCGGCCGAGAACGATCTCCCGGATCGCCTCCCCTACCGGGGTGCCGCCGGGCTCCCTCGTCGTGATGTGAGGGAGCCCGATGGCGTCGAGCCAGCTCGACAGGAGGGCGATCTGGGTGGTTTTACCAACCCCATCCCCCCCCTCTAGTACGACGAACCGCGATCCATCCCGCATACCTGCGTCTCTCATCCTTGAAATAGCGCTGCTATTCCCGCGTCTTCGATCCTTGGTCTGCGGGCGTCTCGCGATTCTTCAGAGCCGTCGAGTCCGACCCCTGAAAAACTCCAGAAGGTGGGGGCCTTCGCGAGAGCCACGGCTCCCCTAGTCGTCGTAGTACTCGACGCCCAGGTGGGTGATGGGCTCCTCTCCCATCATCCAGCGGAGCGTGTTCTTCAGCTTCTTGTGCTGGATGAAAATGTCGTGCTCGGGGTAAAGGCCGGGCGCGGTCTGGGGTGACTTGAAGTAGAAGGACAGCCACTCCTGGATGCCGCTCATGCCGGCACGGCCGGCGAGGTCCAGGAAGAGGGCGAGGTCGAGGACGATGGGCGCGGCCAGGATCGAATCCCTGCACAGGAAGTCGATCTTGATCTGCATGTCGTAGCCCATCCATCCGAAGATGTCGATGTTGTCCCACCCCTCCTTGTTGTCGCCACGCGGGGGGTAGTAGTTGATGCGGACCTTGTGGTAGAGGTCCTTGTAGAGCTCCGGGTACATGCCGGGCTGGAGGATCTCCTCGAGGACGCCGAGCTTCGAGACCTCCTTGCTCTTGAACGACTCGGGGTCGTCCAGCACTTCACCGTCGCGGTTGCCGAGGATGTTCGTGCTGAACCAGCCCGAGACGCCGAGCATCCGCGTCTTGAAGCCGGGAGCCAGGATGGTCTTCATGAGGGTCTGGCCCGTCTTGAAGTCCTTGCCGGCGATGGGCACGCCCTCACGCTTGGCCAACGCCTCCAGGGCGGCGGAATCGGCGGAGAGGTTGGGGGCGCCGTTGGCGTACGGCACGCCCTCCATGATGGCCGCATAGGCGTAGAGCTGGCTGGGCGCGATGTCGTCGTGGCTCTCCTCGAGACCCTTCTCGAAGGCCTCGATGGACTCGTGGACCGCGCCGGGCCGGATGTAGACCTCGGTGGAGCCACACCACACCATGACGGCGCGCTCGCACCCGTTGCGCTCCTTGAAGTCACGGATGTCCTGGCGGAGGGCGTCTGCCAGCTCCTTCTTGCTGGCCGCCTTCTTCACGTTCGCGCCGTCGAGCTTCTTCACGTACCGCTTGTCGAAGGCCGCCGACATGGGCTCGATGGACGAGAGGAAGTCCTTGATGGGATCGAGGTGCTCGTACCGGTTGAGGACGCCGGCCGTAAGGGCACTCTCGTAGCCATCCTCGGGGATGGGGTCCCAGGCTCCGAAGACGAGATCGTCGAGGCCGCTGATGGGCACGAAGTCCTTGATGAGCGGCGACCGACCGTCCGTCCTCTTCCCGAGGCGGATGGTCTGCATCTGCGTCAGGCTGCCGATGGGGGCGGCGAGCCCCTGGCGCGCGGCCTCCACTCCGGCGACGAAGGTCGTGGCGACGGCCCCGAATCCGGGGAGCAGAACACCAAGCTTGCCGTCTGCCGGCTTGATCTCGGTAGGCTGTTTCAACGTATCCTCAGCTTGTTTCGTGGTAACACGACGCGAGCGTCGCGGATTTGATCAGGAAGAAATGATGATGCGGCTCTGGGCGCCCTCTTCGATGCCCTTGGCCACGGTCTCGTTCACCTTGTACATGACCTTCTCGAAGTTCGTCTGGGCGGCGACCACCCGCTGAAACGACGCCATGCCCTGAAGCTGCTCGGCAGCCTCGGTGTACTCCTTCTTCATCTCCTCGGTGGGCTCCTGCCCCGCCCGGAGTTGGCTCTCGAGTTGCGCCTCGAGAGACTGGAGCTTGTTGCGCAGCTCCACCAGATCCCGGTCGTCTTCCGCGGCGTCGGAGGCCCGCTTCAGGGCCTGGTATTCGTCGGTGCGGGCCAGCGCCGCCCCGAGTTCCTTCGCCATGTCGTAGATGCCTGCCATCGTTTGTCCTCCCGTTGGGCGACGGGCTACCCGCCCTCGCCTCGTAACACTCTCTATCGACGTCCGTGCGCGAGCACGAACCGTTCGCGACCCGAATAGTCCCGCAGGATAGTCGGATCATCGTACATCTGCGCGCCCTTCATCAATTCCACCACCGTCTCCGCCTGACCGAGCCCCACCTCCACCGCCAGCAGCCCGCCGGACCTCAAGTGCCGTGGGGCGCCCGCCACCAGCCTCCGAAGAACCTCCAACCCATCGGATCCCCCGTACAGGGCCCGTTCGGGTTCCCACTCGCGATCCTCCGGCTGGAGGCTCGCGGCGTCGCCTTCGGGGATGTAGGGCGGGTTCGAGACGACGACGTCGAACCGCTCGCCATCGTCCAGCGCCTTGAACAAATCTCCGGTCCTGAACTCGACACGTTCGTCCAGGCCAGCCGCCGCTCCGTTCCTGCGCGCCGTCGCCAGCGCGCTGTCGTCCACGTCGGTGGCTACTACCCTAGCGAAGGGACCCTCCATTGCCAAAGAGAGGGCGATGGCGCCGG
>CALJKZ010000184.1 GCA_937983085.1 uncultured Gemmatimonadales bacterium | reverse complement strand
CTCCGATCCGGTCTTCGAGGAAGCGACGCTCGACGTCGTTGGAACACACCTTCAGGGCCTCCTTGTAGGCGGCCCGGGCATCCGACTCCCGATGGGCACGGACGAGCAGGTTCGCTCGGGCGGCGTGGAAGAGGTGATACCGGTCCAGCTCCCCCTCGCGAGCCAGGGCTTCGAGACGGCGCAGACCGACGTCGGGCCCCCGCGCCATCGCAACGGCGACCGCATGGTTCAACCGGATCACCGGAGTCGGGATCATGCGCTTCAGGACGGAATAGAGGGCCGCGATCTGCTCCCAATCTGTCGCCTCGGGCGTCTCCGCCCGCGCGTGGAGGGCCGCGATGGCGGCTTGGATCTGGTAGGGACCGACACGCCCCCGCTTCAGGGCCCCCTCCACCCGTTCGACGCCCTCGTCGATGGCGTCCCGGTCCCACCGGCCGCGATCCTGCTCCTCGAGCAGCACCAGACGGCCTTCCGCTAGGCGCGTGTCCCGCCGGGAGGGGTGGAGCAGCATGAGGGCCAGCAGGACCTCGGCCTCGGGCTCCTCGGGCATGAGCTCCACCACCAACCGCGCCAGGCGGATGGCCTCCTCGCATAGGTCGCCCCGTACCAGGCCCTCGGACTCGGTACCCGCGTAGCCCTCGTTGAAGACGAGGTAGAGGACGGCGAGCGCCGCGCCCAGCCGCGCCTCGAGAGCGGGACCCGCCGGCACGCGGAAGGGGATGCGGGCATCACGGATCTTCTTCTTCGCCCGAACCAGGCGTTGACCCATGGTGGTGTCCGCCACCAGGAAGGCCCGAGCGATTTCCCTGGTGGTGAGCCCGCCCACGACCTTGAGGGTGAGGGCGATCTGCGCTTCCACCGACAGCGCCGGATGGCAGCAGGTGAAGAGAAGGCGAAGTCGATCGTCATGGGGGCCGTCTTCGCCTGGAAGCCGCACGCCGTCGTCCCTCAAGTCCGCCTCGGCCTCCTCGAGGCGAGCCAGGACCTGCTGCTTCTCGGCGAAACGATGCGCTCGTCTGATCTGGTCGATGGCTTTCCGGCGGGCCGTTGTGGCCACCCAGCCCGCCGGATTGGCCGGCACGCCTTCGCCCTCCCATGCCTCCAGTGCCGTGGAGAACGCATCCTGGACCACGTCCTCGGCCAGGGAGAAGTCACCGCAGAGCCGGATCAGTCCGGCGACGATGGACGCCCGCTCGTCCCGATACACCCGCTCCACCACCACCGCGGCATCGGACGACCGGCTCTGCGGCGATCCCGGACGCATCAGCCCTGGTCGAAGACCATGACCGGGCGAACCTCGATGGACCCCTTGTGGGCGTTGGGCATCTTTGCCGCCCATTCGATGGCCGCGTCGAGATCATCGACGTCGATGATGTAGTAGCCGCCCAACTGCTCGCGGGTCTCGGCGAACGGTCCGTCGGTGGCCACCGCATCTCCGTTCTTCACTCGGACGGTGGTGGACGACGAGGTGGGGTGAAGAGCGTCGCCGGCCACGTGGATGCCTGCCTTGTGCATCTCTTCGGTGACGGAGAACCACTTCCCCATCTCGGCCTCGTCGGGAGGCGGGTTCGACTCGTCTTCGTAGATCAGAAGCATGTACTGCATGGGGGTCTCCTCTCGGATGGTCCTGGGGCGGTAGCGTACCGCCCGCTCAACCTACCTACGAACGAGGGCTTCCGTTTTCGACACACGCGCTTGACGGAGCCAGGATAGTACGGACGGTCGGTCCCGGCCTACTCCCCGCGGAGTGCTCGCACGGGATCGATGCACGGGCCCCCGAGAGCAGTAGCGCGGCTACTCCGACGGACGGAAGGCGGACACCCCGATGGTCGGGCCGTCGAAGCAGGGACCGGTGTTGAAGAAAAAGCCCTCCACCCGCACCGGCTGCCCGATGTCGAGCCCGTCCGTCTCACCGGTCAGCTCGTATTCGTAGCCGTCCTGATCACGGAACAGGACGCAGCCGTCCTCCTTTGAGACGACCTCACCCCGGCGTCGCAGCTTCCCTTCCTCGTCGGTGACGTGGAAGGGGTCGGACATGCCGATGGGGGCGAAGATGGCGTTGAACGCGATGAAGACGATGGGGCGATCCTCGGGCGTCTCCTCCGGCACGCGCACGCGTACCGCGATCTCGCCCAGACGGCCCTGCTGGGCCTCCGCGAGGGCCTCGAACCCCTGTCCCATGGCTCCCACCCCGACGTGAACCCTCGCTTCGTACGGCAGGTTCATGGTGCTGATGGACACCAAGGTGCCCGGCGGTCCACTCTGGGGGGAGATGGACTGGATGTGACGGATCTCTTCGGGTGCCACCGACGTGGGATGAGCCTGAGCGTCGATGTCCGGTGCGCCCACGAGCAAAGCGGCGAGGGGCACACCGGCGAAGAGCGAGAGGACACGACTCGATGGTGGCACGCTTCCTCCTTCCCGCGCTCGGCGGGGGTGCCGTAGTCAGGGCGTCGGGATCGTCAACGTGCGTGTCCGCGCGGCCACGCACCAGAGGAGGCGGGGACGGGACCACCCATCTCCATGCCCTCCCAGGTCACCCTGCACCGTCGACCGAGAACCCGGACGCCGGCGGCCTCGGCCCGGCCCAACGTGTTGCTGAAAACGGGATCGATGGACTCGGCGGCGACGATCCGTGAAGCGTCGGGACGCTGGAGGACGAAGAGCACCGCAGCCTGGTGACCCTCCTCTACAGCGCGAATGAGTTCCTCGAGATGACGGGCCCCGCGAGCCGTGACGGCATCAGGGAAGAGCGCGACGCCTTCCTCGACGAGGGTCACGCTCTTGGCTTCCACGTACAGAGAGCGTCCGGCTTCGTCGGCCAGGAGGAAGTCCAGGCGCGAGTCCCCGTACGCCACCTCGTGACGTACCAGTCGCCACCCGTCGAACTCCTCGAGAGCGCCGGCGGCCAGCGCCTCCCGCACCAGCCGATTGGGCATCGTCGTGTTGACGCTGACCCACCGACCCGTTTCGGACTCGGCCGCCCCGTCGGCCTCCGGCGCCGCATCCGACTCGAGCGCCCCGTCGGACTCGGGTGCCTCGACCAGCATGGCGGTCCAGCGCGTCGTGCGGGTGGGCGAAGGGGCTTCCGGGCGAAGGCCCATGCGCGCGCCGGGAAGGAGCAACTCCTTCAACCGTCCGGGATCGGCCAGGTGGGCCACGACCTCCCGACCGTCCGCCTCGAGCCTCGCGTGAACCACGAAGCGGTTCGGCCGCTTCACGAAGCGGGCGAGCTGAAGAGGTGCGCCCCACCTCATGGGACCTCCGGCGGCAAGGACATGGGTCGAACCTCGCCACCTCCTCGCTGGCGGTCCACATTCAGCCAACCGTCAGCCGCACGCGCCCCCCCGTCCCACGCACCCCATCCTCCCGGAGCCGGTACCATCGACGCCCCGAGCACCTCAAACGCCACCGACGTCGTCCATCCACTCTGGCTCCAACTCGTCAACGCCGCGGTCTTCGCCGTCGTCTTCGCGGTCAACGGCCTGGCCGGATCGGGGGCGATGAGCGGAGCGTCCATCGGCGAAATCGCCAACCGCTACGCCTCGTCCTTCCTGCCGGCGGGGTACGTCTTCTCCATCTGGAGCCTCATCTACCTGTGGCTCGCGGCCTTCGTGGTCTACCAACTCCTGCCGGGCCAACGTGGGAGCGCTGCTCTCGGACGCCTCGGACTTGCATGGGCCGTGAACGGCGCGCTCAACGTCCTGTGGATCGTGACCTTCTCCTTCGCGCTCTTCTGGCCTGCCTGGCTCACCATGATCGGTCTCCTGGTGAGCCTCGTCTGGATCCATGAACGGGTGGGGTTCGGACGCGCCTCCTTGAGCCGGGGAGAGCGGTTCCTCGTGGCGTACCCCTTCGGCCTGTACCTGGCGTGGATCTCGGTGGCCCTCATCTCCAACACCTTCCAGCTGGCCAACTACGTCGAGTGGACGGGCTTCGGCATCGACGGACCGGTCTGGTCGGTGGTGATGATGATCGTGGGCGCCGGTCTGGCCACGTTCATGGTCGTGCATCGAGGCAACTGGCTCTTTCCGCCCGTCTTCGCCTGGGCGTACATCGGTCTCGCGGTCCGGTATCCCGATGCTTCCCTCATCGCCGACAGCGCGTACGTCCTGGCCTGCGCAACGCTCCTGGCCATGATCGGAGGTCTCGCCTGGCGACGACGGCGCGGCCAGGGCACCGCTGCCGCCGCGATCCTCGCCGCGCTCGCCATGACGCTCGCCGGCTGCGGTTCCGGGAACGGCGCGCCAGACGAGGCCGCCGGCGTAGACACCCTCACGGTCCTCGCGTACAACATCCACCACGGCGAAGGCATGGACTCGGTCCTCGACCTCAAGAGGATCGCCGGGCTCATCGACGGCGTCGACCCCGATCTGGTGGCCCTACAGGAAATCGACAGAGTCACCGCACGCACCGGGGGTGTAGACCAGGCCGCCGAGCTCGGTCGTCTCGTGGGACTCACGCCCGTGTGCGGTCGCGTCATGTCGTACCGGGGAGCTTCGTACGGGATGGCGCTCCTGTCCCGGTGGCCCATCGCCGAGTGGACGAACCATCGCCTACCCGACGGCGAGGAGCCCAGGTCGGCAGTGGGCGCCGTCGTGACCGCCCCCAACTCGGGGCGGCAGGTCCGCTTCGTCGGGGTCCACTTCTACCGCACCGACGACGAACGCCTCGCCCAGGCCCGGGCGCTGGACGACCTCCTCGCCGACGACACCCTCCCCGCTATTCTGGCGGGGGACTTCAACTCGACGCCCGACTCCGACGTCATGGCGTTCCTCGCCCGCTCGTGGCACGTGGTGGACAAGGGCGCCGACCGGCTCACGTTCTCGTCGTGGGATCCCGTTCGGGAAATCGACTACGTGCTCGTGAGGCCGGCTGAGCGCTTCCAGGTCATCCACAAGGAACTCCTCCACGAGCCCGTGGCGTCGGACCACAGGCCGGTGCTGGTGCGCTTCGTCCTTCGCTGAGTCGGAGGCTCCCGCCCGCAACCGTTTTCACGCGGTTCCTGTCCATACCGGCACAACCCTACCGGAGACGAGGACCCGCGCATGCCCCACACCGACCGCCCCGGCGACCCGACCCTCCTCGGCGATCTTCCCCGTCTCCTCCGGCACGCGGCCCGGGGGCTTCTGCGCACGCCCGTCTTCACGGCGGCCACCATCGCGACCCTCGCGGTAGGACTCGGTGGAATCGCGGCCATCGGCACGCTGGCCACGTCACTCTTCGGCTCCCTCCCCTTCCCCGAACCCGAGCGGCTGGTCGCGGTCTGGGAAACCCGGCAGGGTGAAGAGCGCTTCGTCGCCCCTGCCAACTACCTCGACTGGCGGCGCGACCTGCGTTCCTTCGACGGCCGACTGGCGGCCCATTCCGTGCGCGGTGCCTCCCTCACCGTCGACGGGACGGCGTTCCGTGCCACCGTGGCGATGGTATCGGGCAACTTCTTCGACGTACTCGGCGTGGAACCCGTTCTTGGTGTCGGCTTCGATCCGGCGCTCGACACGCGCTTCCCGGAGCGCCACGTGGTCATCTCCCACGACACCTGGCAGGAGCGCTTCGGAGGCGCTGCGGACATCCTGGAACGGAGCATTCGCGTGGA
This sequence comes from uncultured Gemmatimonadales bacterium, assembly GCA_937983085.1. Taxonomy (GTDB): domain Bacteria; phylum Gemmatimonadota; class Gemmatimonadetes; order Longimicrobiales; family Gaopeijiaceae; genus UBA2589. The sequence continues at coordinate 10,536 of CALJKZ010000184.1, read as the reverse complement.
GGACGAAGCGTATCAGATCGTGGGCGTAGCTCCGGCGGGCCTCGCGGTTCCCGACCCGGACCTCGCAGCGTGGGTGCGGTCGCGATCCGAGGCCCCCGAGATCCGCTTCCTCCAGGGGGACCTCTCGACCCTGCGCGACGCCTGGTACTTCCAGGTCATCGGTCGCCTGGCCGACGGCGCATCCCTTCCCGCGGCTCAAAGCGAGATCGACGCCCTCGCCGCACGACTGGAGGCCACCTACCCGGAGTCCAACGAGGGACACGGAGCGCTGGTCCGTCCCCTTCTCGACGAGATCGTAGGGGACTTCACACCCCTCCTGGCTTCCCTGGCCGCCGCCGTTCTTCTTCTCCTCCTCGCCGCCATGGTCAACGTGACGCACCTCGCCTCCGGTCGGCGAGCGGAGAAGGCAGGGGAGGCCGCCATCCACGTGGCCCTCGGCGCCGGTCGGGCACGACTCGTGGTCCCCGTGGCGTTGGAGGGCGCGCTGCTGGGCGCGTTGGGTGGCTTGGGTGGTATCGCCCTGGCCGTCCTGGCCCTGGAGCGGGGCCTGCCCGGCTTTGCCGGCGTCGTTCCCCGAGCCCAGGAGGTGGCCCTCGATCTCGTCTCCGTGAGCGCCGTCCTGGCCCTGGGCGTCGCCGTGGGCACGGGCGTCTCCCTGGCGGCCTTCGCCGCGTCCGGCGGCTTGCGAACCTCGGCCACCCGGCTCCGGGGCGGTGAGCGCGTCGGCGGGTGGCGGGGTCAGTGGCTCATCGCCGCCCAGACCGCGGCGGCCGTCGCTCTCCTCGCCAGCGCCGGCCTCCTCGGCCGCAGCCTCTGGACCCTGGGGCAGGTGGATCTCGGGTTCGACGCCGACGACGTCGCGGCGGTCCGGGTCGCCCAGCCCGACGCCTGGCTCCGTAGCTACGAGGAGCGCGTCGCGGTGTACGAGGAGGTCAGGAGTCGTGTCCAAGCCCTGCCCGCAGTCGAGTCCGCCGCCTTCTCCGCCCAGTCGCCTCTGGTCATGGGGGCTCAGGCGGGCCTTAGGGTCGAAGGGTGGGACCGCCCGGACGATCCGGGCAGCGTCTCGTGGGCACCCGTGCACCCCGACTACTTCGCCGCCCTCGGCATGTCGCTGCAGAGTGGGCGACTCCTCGACGACTCCGACGTCCCCGGCGCCGTGGAGGTCGCCGTGGTGAATCAGGCTCTCGCCCGCTCGGTCTTCCCGGGTGAGGAGGCCGTCGGACGGACGGTCAGCATCGGTCTGGACGGACACGACCGCCCCCTCACCATCGTGGGCGTGGTCTCGGACACACGGACCCGCGGGCCGGCGTCGCCTCCCGGTCCCGTCCTGTATCGCCCGGTGGCACAGACCGACGGGTTCGGCGCCGAGTCGACCTTCCTCGTCGCCCGCGTTCCCGACGCGGGGCCCGCCGGCCTCGCTGCCATCCGTGAGGCGGTGCGCGCCGCCCGACCGGACCTACCGGTGTACGCGGAGGCGCTGGGATCGGAACTGGCGGCGGACTTCCATGCCACCCAGGCGTCGCTGCTGCGGATCGTCGGCGTCTTCGCCCTGGCCGCGCTCCTCCTGGGGGCCATCGGCGTGTACGGGGTGACCGCTCATGCGACACGGCGACGCCGACGCGAGATCGGGGTTCGGATGGCCCTGGGGGCCACCCGGGAGCGCATCCTCGCATCGGTGGTGGGACGGGGCCTGATCCGCGTCGCGCTCGGAGTGCCCATCGGTATTGTGGTCACCGCCGCCGTGGGCCGCGGGCTCAGGAGCGCTCTGGTCGGGGTGGCGCCCCTTGATCCCATGGTGCTCTCGGCCGTATGCCTCATCGTGTTCGTGGTGAGTGCCGGCGCGCTCTTCGCTCCGGCCCGGAGCGCCGCGAGCACCGATCCGGCAGTGGCAACCCGAGCGGAGTGAGAACGCGGTGGCATCATCGCAGGACTTCGTGGACTTCGTCACCGAGCAGTTCGAGGCCGACTGTGGCGTGACGGCAAAGAAGATGTTCGGCGAGTACGGCCTCTTCAGTCGTGGCAAGATGTTCGCCCTGATATGTGACGATCGCCTCTTCGTGAAGCCCACCCCGGGAGGCAGGGACTACGTCGGGGAGATCACAGAGGACAGCCCCTATCCGGGTGCGAAGCCGTGCTTCGTCGTCGAGGACCGGATCGAGGACCGTGAGTGGCTCAGCGAGCTCGCCCGCATCACCACCAGGGAGCTTCCGGAGCCGAAACGCCGGAAGCGGACCTCCCGCTGACGGCCGCGGACCTCTCGCGCACGGCCTTCGAACGCTCTTATCAGCTGGCGGCGAACCCCACGGCGAGGATGATCGCCACCAGCAGGGCGAGCACGACGCCGATGAAGACCAGCAGAACCATGACCTTGAAAGCCGAGGACAAGCGGTCCAACGCCGTCATGAGATGATCGACGTCGTTGCCCGCCGTGGAGACCACGTCACGCATGGACGTGGCCGCACCGCGGAAGTAGGCTCCGACGATGACGTAGATGGTGCCCATGATGAGGCTGCCGATGGGATCCTCGGACACCAGACCCCCGAGGCCGGAGAGAATGCCGCTGAGGATGGCGATCCAGGACCAGTATCCGATCCACGTCGCCGCCCTCCCGATGATCTCGTTCTCCCGCGATCCGAACTCGTGGGATCCGGCGTCGGGCATGGCGGTGTCGTCCATGGGCTTCTCCAAAGTCGATAGGGCGCGGGGGTGGAGTCCCCGCCGAGGAGGAACGTGGGCTCCATGAACACACGAAGAAAGCGCGGACCGTGAACGAGGGCGAGTACGGCGTGCACCCGCCTGGCCCCCGGATGCCGGCGGCCACCCGCCTCGGCGCCGTGACCCTTCAGGTCGGGGACTTGGAACGGTCGCGGGCGTTCTACCGACGGGTCCTCGCCGCCGAGGAGCTCGACTCCTCCCCGGGCCGCGTGGCCCTGGGAGCACGAGGCGGCTCCGAACCGCTCCTGGTCCCACACGAGCGGCCCGGCGCCGCGCCGGTGCCCCGAAATGGCCGCCTGGGCCTCTTCCACTACGCCATCCTCCTCCCCGACCGCCCCTCGCTGGGCGCCTTCCTCCGACATCTGGTGGCACTGGGGGAGCCATTCGCCGCCTCCGACCACCTGGTGAGTGAGGCCGTGTATCTCTACGACCCCGACGGGCTGGGCATCGAGGTGTACGCCGATCGGCCCCGGCGGTCCTGGGGCCATCGGAACCGCCAGCTCCTCATGGCGACGGACCCTATGGACGTCGAGGGAGTGATGGCCTCGGCGGCGGGTGAGGAATGGCGGGGGCTACCGCCGGGAACGGTCATGGGTCACGTCCACCTCCACGTGGGCGACCTGGAGACTGCCGAGGCGTTCTACCACGTGGAGCTCGGCCTGGACAAGATGGTTTGGAGCTACCCGGGCGCCCTCTTTCTCGCGGCCGGAGGGTATCACCACCACCTGGGACTCAACACCTGGGCTCGTGGCGCGCCGGCCCCTGCCGAGGATGAGGCCCAGCTCCTCGAATGGGAGCTGGTCGCGCCCGGGCTCCAGCGGGAAGGTGTCATCGCCGACCCGTGGGGCACACGGCTGAGGCTACGCGCCGAGGCGCCCTGAGGCCTACCTACCCCGCCCAGTCGGCGGTGGGGCTCTCGAAGATGAGGTTCCTCCCGTCGGGCTCGGGCACGAAGAGCTGCTTCATGCCGTACTCGGCCACCGTCGGCGCCTTCACGTCGACCCCTCGTCCGGTCAACTCCTCGAAGATCGCGTCGGCGTCCTCGCAGATCAGGTAGAGGGCGTCGTGGCCCTCGGCGACGACCTCGAGGCCCGGTGCGTCGAACTGCTGCAGCATGATGCAGGCACCGCCACGCCGCAGGCGGCACCAGTAGACTTGGCCGTCGCGAGCGGCCGTGCCCGCCACCTCGAATCCCAGTTGGTCGCGGTAGAAGCCGAGGGAGGCGTCCATGCTTCGCACGGACAGGAGCGGCCAGAGCTCCCGGACCGCCGCCCTTGGCGTGTCGGCGTGGACGTCCGTCACGGCGATCCGGCCCCTCCGGCCTCCCGGGACCGCCAGGCGGCGATGAGCTCCGCCTCGGTCTCGGCGTCCAACCGGAAGCGGACCGTCTCCCGGGCCTCCGCTCCGAAGGCGTCGGAGTGCCACCAGTCCATGACGTCGAAGACGGTGCGCGCCAGCGGGCGAAGGGTGAGGCCCGCCTCCCGGGCCCGGCTTCCGTCCACGCTCATGTGGGCCAGCTCGTCTCCTCGGGGCAGTACCCAGGGGATGAAGCCGGTGAGTCGGTTCTCCTGCAGCCAGTCATGGTCGTCGGCCCACACGAACTCCACGGGCTCGCCCGTGCACGCCCTCATGCCGTGGAGGAAGCCCTCCATGGTCATGGGAGAGGCCGGTCCGACCACGTTGTACGTCCCGCCGACACCGGTCTCGAAGAGATGGAACATGAAGTCGGTGAGGTCCCGGACGTCCACGAGCTGGACGGGATCCGAACGCCGGCCCGGGGCGAGGACCTCGCCCCCGCGCTCCATACGCGTCGTCCAGTAGGGGAACCGTCCCGGCTGGGTATCGCCGGGTCCGGCGATGTGGCCGGGTCGAAGGACGATGGCCCGGTCGCCGAACCCCCTCCGAACGGCCTCCTCGCCCTGGGCCTTCATGACCCCGTAGGCCATGGATCCGTCATCGCCGCCACGGGAGTCCTCCATGGCGACGGGTCCGTCTTCGCCGACCCCCTCCGTCAGGTACGGATAGTAGACGCCGGTGGACGAGATGAAGACGTAGTGCTCCGCGGCGTCCCGCAGCAGATCCACCGACGTCTCGGCCCACGCCGCCCGTCGGGTGGAGTTGTCGATGACCACGTCCCAGCGTCGCCCCTCGAGAGCGGTGAGGTCGTCCTCACGGTCGCCCACCAGGGCCTCGACCGAATCGAAGTCGGCGGCGTACAGACGCGGCTCCGTTCGACCCCGCGTGAACGTTGAGACGGAATGGCCACGTTGGAGCGCGAGATGGACCTGGTGCGGACCGAGGAAGCTGGTGCCCCCCAGAATCAGGATGTCCAGCGCCCTCGATGCGCGCGCCGGTTCCGTCTGACGGGGGTCGTCGAGGGGGCCGCCGTTCTCCGGATGCGCCCCGGCTGTCGACAAGCCGACGAGCGCTTCGGGGCCCAGGGATAGGGCGCCGGCCGCGGCGGCTCCGGACTTCAGGAAGGATCGGCGATCGGGCACGGGGCGGCTCCTTGGCTGGGTTCGAGGGTGCCGGCATCATCGACGGCCGACCTCGGGCGTGGCAAGGTCCGTCCCTGGACTACTCGGCGCGAAGAGCATCCGAGGGGGGAATCCACGCCGCCCGACGGGCCGGCATCCAGGCGGCCAACGCCGACACGACGGCCAGGACCACAGCCACTCCCAAAACCGCTGCAGGGTCGGTGGGCGAGACCCCGAAGAGCAGCCCTTCCACCCCCCCGCCCAACGTCCACACCGCCAGGAGACCCACGACCAGCCCGGCTCCCGACACCAGTAGTGCGCGCCGCACGATGGCGCCGACCACCCGGGCCGGCTCGGCGCCCACCGCCATGCGGATCCCGATCTCCCTGCGGCGGTGACTCACCCAGTAGGCGATGACCCCGTAGATCCCGGTGCTGGCCAGCGTGAGACCGATGGCCGAGAGGACGGTGAAGAGCACCGAGAGGAAGCGCTCCTCCGCCATGGAGTCGCCCACCAGAGCCTCCATAGACACGAAGTTGTGCGGTGGCTGCACCGGCCGATGGTCGAGCACGGCCTGGCGAAGCGCTCCGAAGGACGCCTCGGGGTCACCCGATGTGCGCGCCACGATGCTCATGGCCAGATAGGGGATCTGATGATGGGCCAGGTACACCTCGGGACCCGACGGCGCACGCAGGCCGTAGTGCTTCACGTCCCGGACCACGCCCACCACCCGGTACGGCATCCAGCCCTCCCGGAAATCGATCTCGAACACCTGCCCCGCCCTCGGGCCGTCGGGCCAGAGCGTCCGGGCGAGCGTCTCGTTGACCAGGGCGACCCGTTCCCCACCCGTTCCGGCCGCGTCGGGCAAGGTCTCCCCCTCGAGGATCGTCATGCCCATGGTCTCGGGATAGCCCGGCGTCACGATGCGCATCTGCACGGTGGCGGCGTCGCCCGACGCGACGGTGGAGCCCGGCGCCCGGTAGGGGCGCCTGAAGTCGCCGGCGACGGGCACCAGGGGCAACGTCTGGGCCGCTCCGGCTGAGGCGCTGCCCGGAACCGAGCGCACGGCGGCGAGAAGCGCGTCGTAGTACCGCACCGTGCCTCCTTCGCCGCCCTCCAGGGGATCGAGGGACACACGGAAGGTGGCGACCCCGGCCGGGTCGATCCCCGGGTCCACGGCCCGAACCCGGGTCAGGCTCGTGGCGAAGAGCGCCGCGCCCGCGAGCAGGACCACGGCGAAGGCGGTCTGCGTCCCCACGAAGGCTTCACGGAGGGCTACATGCCCCCGCGTGCTGGTGACTCGTAGGCCGAACGAAGCCCCGGTCCTGGACGAGAGGAGTTGGACCAGGGGAGCCGCGCCGAACAGCACGCTGGTGGTGATGCCGGCCATGGCGGCGAAGGCGAAGACCGACGCGTCGAGCCTCACCTCCGACAATCTCGGAATCCCACCGGCGTCGAGGGCCACCAGTCCCTCCAGCAGCGCCGCCCCCACACCCAGGCCCACCACGGCCGCCAGCCCTCCCAGGATGAGGTTCTCGGCCAGGAGCTCCCGGGCGATGCGCCCCCGCGTCGCACCCATGGCCTGACGCAGACCCACTTCGGCCATCCGCTTCGGAACGCGCGCCAGCAGCAGGTTGGCGACGTTGGTGCAGGCCACGAGGAGCACGAGGCCCACCGCCGCGAAGGCGAGCCACAGCGTGGCCTTCACGCCTCCCACCGTGTCGTCGTGAAGCGAGGTGACGGCCGCCCCCCAGCCTCGGTTCGTCCCGGGGTATCGATCTTCAAGTGATGCGGCGATCCCGGAGAGCTCGTCCTGGGCCGACTCCACGGTCCCCTGGTCGCGCAGTCGCGCCGTCCCGTTGAGGAAGCGCCACGTCCGGGTCTCGGGTCGATGCGCGTAGACGGCGGGCAGACTCCACGCCACCCACGTCTCCACCGAGGGGTCGGGGAAGTGGAAGTCGGGGGGCATGACGCCGACGATCTCGTACGAGTTGCCGCTGGAGACGATGGACCGTCCCACGACCGTTGGGTCACCGCCGAACAGGCGCTGCCACATGCCGTAGCTCAGGACCACGGGTCCATACCCTGTGACCTCCTCGGCCCGGAAGCCCCGCCCGAGGAGGGGCTCGACCCCGAGGGTGCGGAAGAAGTCGGCGGTGACCTGGGCGGACCGGATCTCCTCCACCCACTCCTCCGTCCGATAGGTGCCGGAGGTGAGATACCACGCAGTCGCGGACTCGAAGGACTCGGCCTCCGCGGCCCAGTCCACGAAGTTCAGCGGAGAGGGCCCGAGACGTTCGGCGTCGGGATCGGGACCCGTCTCCCACAGCTGCACCAGCTCGTCGGCGTCGGGATAGGGCAACGGTTGGAGCAGCACACTCCGGATGAGGCCGAAGAGGGCGACGTTGGCTCCGATGCCCAACGCCAGCGTAAGGACGACCACGCCCGACAACAGGGGCGACCGTCGAAGCTGCCTGAGGGCGTGTCTGAGGGTCGAGAACGCATCTCCCACGCCGTGCGCCCGCAGCTGAAGGAGGCGCTCGAGGATGCCGTGGACCACGACGTTCACCACCGTGCGCACCCAGAGTACCGCCACCGCGATCCTCCCGGCCGACCGCGCATCCTCGAGTCGATCGACGAACAGCTCGGTGGCATCGTCGGCGAAGCGCTCGCGGAACGACGGGGGGTACAGGCCCAGCAGCCATCGATAGACACCCGGAGCCCGTCCACCTTCCGAAGAACCGCGGTCGTCCATCTCAGGCCCCCGAACCCAGACTCACGCCCACGGCGTCCACCACCGATCGCATGCGCGCCGTCTCGGCCGCCAGGACCCTCCTTCCTAGGTCCGTGGCCCGGTAGTAGCGACGCTGCCGACCCGATCCGGCCGCCGGCTCCCTCTGTCCGGGCTCCAAGAGGCCCTCGTCCACCAGGCGACGGATGTAGCGGTACAGGTTGCCGGGCTCGAGGGCGACGTGGCCGTCGCTCCGCTCCTCGATCTCCTTGACCAGTCCGTAGCCATGGAGGTCGCCATCACTGAGGACCCAGAGGATGTGGAAGTCCACCGCTTTGAGGGGCAGCCGCTCTTCGATGGGTGAGTCGGTCATGGTGTCCTCCACGTGCCTTCAGGACGAAGTGCGACTCTCTGACGGGCCGCGGTCCGCTGATGTGATCGTTTCGATCATATGATCGACTTGATCATACGACAAGGACGCGGCGGTCTACTCGGCGGTGAGGCTTTCCACCGGATCCACCCGAATGGCCCGACCTACCGGCGCGACGCACCCGACGGCGCAGAGGACGGCGAGGAGCGCCACGGTGACGACGACGTGCCACGCATCGCTTCCACCGAGTGGGATTCCGCCACCTTGGACGGACGATGCCAGGACCACCGAGAATCCCACGCCCAACGCCAAGGAGACGGCCACGACCCGAACGGTGCGCGCCGCCACCGTCCACACCAGATCGGCGGGCCGACCTCCGAAGGCCACGCGGATCCCGAGCTCTGTCCGGAGCATGGCGCCCCGGTAGCTGAGCGTTCCGAAGACCCCGAGCATGAGAAGGCCCACCGTCACGGCCGCAAGCGCGGCGAGGAGTCCCGCGGTCAGTACCGTGGGAGCGATCCACCGCCGCAGCTGATCCTCGACGGAGATGAGCTCCGCGAGTGCGAGGTCGGGGTCCACCCCGCGGACGGCGGTCTCCACGTCGCCCGGGGTGAGCGTTCCGGCGCGGTCGACGACGACGGCGAGGCGATCGCCCCCAGGGTTGTCGGGAATGAGGGTGGGCGACGTCTGGCTCAGGGCGGCGTAGATCCGTGGCGTTGCCCGTCGCGACTCACTCCGAACGTTGACGACCACGTCACCCGCGACGCCGACGACCCGAAACCACTGCGTCTGTCGCCCACCCTCCACGACGAATCGCCGGCCCACCGTCGCCTGCGCGTCGAGGGTCGGCCAGAGGGCTCCCGCCGCGCTCTCGCTCACCACGGCGACGGCGTCCCCGTCGGGTCCATCGGAGTCGAGAATGGTGCGCCCGGCGAGGATGGGAATCTCGAAGAGCTCCAGGTACCCCGCGCTCACGGCCAGGGAGTGTCGAGGTACCACCCGGTCGGGTAGGGACGACGGAGCGTCCTCGACCCTCACCGGACTCCCGCCCTCGGCAGAACCCCACGATCCGAGGAAGAGAGTTCGGCTCACCGCCGCCTCGGACACCGAAGGCAGCCCCCGAACCGACTCGGCGAGGGTCCTGCTCAGCTCCGCGGCCGACTCGGTGTCCATGTACCGGCCTTCAGGAAGGGAGACCGACGCCGCAAGCAGGTCCTCGTACCGGTGTCCGATGTCGGAAAAGTCGGACACGCGAGCCGCCTGATGAACGGCGGTGACACACCCCCCGACGAGCACCACGCCCAAAGCGATCTGCATGCCCAGGAGGAGGTCGTGCGCCCCGAGTCTCGGCGACGACGCCCTCGACTGGATCCGGCCCAGCACGCCGTCAGCGGCGTCGAGGCCGAGGGCGCGACGGAGGGGCAACAGGCCGGACGCGAGGACGGCCCCCACCGCGACCACCGTGACTGCCGCCAGGACGGCGGGATCGAGCTCCAGCACCATCCACCCGGGAAGATTGGCGGCGAACCGGCGCGCCACTGCCTGTACTACCGTGGCGGCCACCGCGGCGCCGAGGAGGGCCGCCATCGTGGACAGCAGCGCCGCCTCGGAAAGAACGACTCTCACCAGCCGCCAGCGAGACGACCCGAGCGCGAGCCGGACGCCTAGTTCCCGCTCCCGCCGAACGGTGCGGGCCAGGAGGACGGCGGCGAGGTTGAGGCAGGCGATGCCGAGGACGATGGCGCCGGCCACCAGGAGGGCGAGCATCATGGAGAGGGGCGGCGCTTCCGACAGCAGGGACACGCGGAGGGGTTGGATGCGCGCCGACCACCCCGGCTCCAGCGTGGGGTCATCCGCGTAGGTGCGCTCACCCCACGCGGCGATTACGTCCCTCGCCACGTCCCACTCGACGTCCTCGGCGAGGCGACCCAATACCCAAAGTCCTCGCGGCTCGAACCCCGGGGCCTGATCCTCCGCTCGCAGGGGCACCCACGCCCGGGCACGGTCGAGAGGCCGGGCGGTCCCGTCCAGGACCCCGATCACGGTGTGGGACGTCCCGTCCAGGTCCACGGTGCGCCCCACGATGCCGGGATCCGAGGCGAAGCGGGACCGCCATAGCGAGTGGGACAGCAGCAGGACGTTGGCCGCCCCCGGCCGGGTGTCCTCGGCGACGATGAGTCGGCCCAAGGCCGCCCTGAACCCGAGCACCGCCGCCAGGTCTCCCGACACTTCGCCGATGGCGA
>CALJKZ010000183.1 GCA_937983085.1 uncultured Gemmatimonadales bacterium | reverse complement strand
GGTAATCACACATGGAGCGCGATTGACGCTTAGCTACTGCACATTGGTTGTGCGGAGGTCCTGATGAGGCGCACGTTGGGCGTCTTGTCCGTCCTCCTTTGTCTGATCTGCGGCGCCGAGGCCGTTCACGCCCAGGATGCCCGGACCAGTCAGGCGAACGGATTCCAACTTGGAAGAAGCTATCCGAACCCGTTCAACCCTGAGACGACGATCCCCTTCACCTTGGGTGAGGAGCTCTTCGACGATGGGCGTCCTGTTCGTGTATCCATGCGCATCTACAACATCCTTGCGCAGCTCGTGGCACACCCCGTGGCCCTCGGGCACCCCAACGGCGAGGGCATCGTCGTAGACGCACTCGAGTACTATCAGCCCGGCGAGTACGAGGCGTTTTGGGACGGCACCGACCAGATGGGTCGGCAGGTAGCGTCGGGGATCTACCTCATGCAGCTCTCGGTCAACGGCCTCAAGCCGCTTTCGCAGAAGCTCTACGTCCTGAAGTAGAAGCTCCCCGGGGAGGCTCCGTCCCCTGCTGATGCGCCGAAAGCCGCTACGGCGCCTTCTCGTCCAACAGCTTGAGGAAGCCCTGAACGGAGTCCAGCTCCGAGAGCATCTTCGGCACGTCCGGGTCCTTGGCGAATTGGGCGATCTTGCCCAGAACCGGCAGGTACTGGTTCGAGACCTCGAGCGGGGGCGCGATGATGAGGAAGAAGTTCTTCACCGGAGCGCTGTCGATGGCGTTGAAGTCGAGGCCGGCATTCTTGCGGCCGTATGCCAGGCGCAGACGGTTCACCACTAGGGAGCGGCAGTGCGGAATGGCGATGCCCTTTCCGATGCCGGTGGAGCCCAGGTTTTCGCGGCGCTTCAGTGTCTTGAAGAGGATGCCCTCGGATTTTTCATCGAGACCGAGAAGTCCGACCAGCTCCTTGAGCGCGCCGTCCTTGTCGTGGGACTCGAGATCGAGCTCCACAGCGTCCGCCGTGAAGAGTTCTCGCAGCCTCATGCAATGCCTCCAATGTGGGGCTTTGTGTTTGGTAGTCGTGGGGTCGACGAGGAAGGTACACCGATGTCGACCCCGGGAGACCTACCCCGGATCTCTTCTACGGATTCACGCCCTTTCATAGTTTCTTCGCCATGACCCCGCACTTCCTCGACATGCTCCGCGGCGACGGCACGCCGCTGTACCTGGCTCCCCAGGCAGGGGTGAGCGAGTCGCCGTTCCGTCGCCTGTGCCGACGATTCGGCGCCGACATTCTCGTGAGCGAGTTCATCAGCGCCGCCGGGATCGTCATGAACAGCAAGCGGTCGCGGGGCTATCTGCGTTTCGACGAGGCCGAACGGCCCATCGGGATCCAGATCTTCGGGGCGGACCCAGGCATGATGGGGGAGGCAGTCGCCTTCGTAGCGGAGGTGTACGGCCCCGACTTCATCGACATCAACTTCGGGTGTCCGGTCAAGAAGGTGGTCAAGCGCAACGGTGGCTCCGGCTGCCTGCGGGACCTCGATCTCGTGGACACGCTGATCCGGGCGGTGGACGATGCCACGGACCTCCCGACGACCGTGAAGATCCGCAGCGGATTCAACGAGTCCGACCGGGACCCCGTGCGGATCGGGCTGCGCTGCGAGCAGGCCGGGGCCAAGGCCATCTGCCTTCACCCCCGGACCCGTGCCGACATGTACTCCGGCTACGCGCGATGGGACGAGATCCGGGCTCTCAAGGAGGCCGTGGAGATCCCGGTCATCGGCAACGGCGACATCAAGACCGGGGAAGACGCTCGCCGGATGCGCGACGAAACCGGGTGTGACGGTATCATGATCGCCAGAGGATCCCACGGCGATCCGTGGATCTTCAAACAGGCACGGGCGGCCCTGGATGGTCAGCCCATGCCGCCCGATCCCGACGTGGACGAGCGCTTCGACATCTGCCTCGAGCACGCCCGGAACGCCATCGCGTTCGAGGTGGACTCGGACCGGGCCATTATCGACTTCCGGAAGCATCTGGGCTGGTATACCAAGGGACTTCCGGACGGGCGGCGCCTCCGGACCGAGCTCTTCCAGTCCACGTCGCTGGAAGACGTCGAGGAGCTCCTGGAGGCTTATCGCGCGGAGCATCTCGCCGCCGCCCTGTGACGGCCGGGCGTCCATTTTTCGGAACGATGGGGCCCCGCTCGTGTTATCTTTCACCACGATGTTTGACATACATCTCCACGCACCACGGGCGTTCTCGGCCGGGTGCACCTCATCGGGGGCGTCACGGTTTCGACGTGTTTGGTGAAAGTGGAGCAGCGTGCCGAGGTTCTCGATCCTCGTAAATCCTCGGGAAAATTTTCAACTGCCAACACTGATCTGGCACTGGCCGCTTAAGGTTCGTCCTTAAGTAGGTCCGTCCCTTGGATTGCCCGCCCGAGGCGATCCTTGCGGACGTCGACGATTCGGGCTGGTCCTCCGGTCATGTCACCGGGCCGGAGGACGAGATCTTAACGGTGACTGGCCGAGGGACCGGTTGTTCGCTGACCACCCGCGGTGAGATTCTCAGCGATCTACGCACGTAGAAGCTCTTCTGGAAGCAATCGCGGACGCGGGTTCGACTCCCGCCGCCTCCACTCGGCCCTACCGGCACAGCCCGGTAGGGCCTTTTTGTTTTTCCCGAGTGGAGGCGGCGGGAGGCGAACCCGCGGGGACTCGCCGTAGGCGAGGACCCCACGCGGGTTTGAGCCGACGAGCAGAGGCGGTGCTCGAAGGGCAGGGACGGTGCACCGAGGAGCCGAGCGAGGATGTGCGAAGCACACCGCAGCTCACTCCCGCCGCCGGGGGGGGGGCGCCAAAGCCGCTTTGAGCCGACGAGCAGAAGAGGAACTCGAAGGGCAGGGACGGTGCACCGAGGAGCCGAGCGAGCATTGGCGCGGAGCGCCAACCGCAGCTCACTCCCGCCGCCTCGGCTGGTAAGGTCCTTGGTCCATGGGTGGTGACACGTGGATACAGGGCCGCCGGGTCGCGACTCACGCGCTGAGCGGTGTCCTTACCGTTACGCAACGTCTGCGTACGGACTACGTACGTCTGCGTATTCGGCGTCGCATCGACGATTGCGACCTTCTCGGCACCCACGCTGGGCGGGGTCCGCGTTCGCGGACTACCCCGTCGGGCTCCAACGGAGGTGCACAGTGAGATCCTTTCCCAACGTAGTATTGCTAGCGGCAGCGTTCTTCGCGCTTCACCCGCCTGCCGAGTCAGAAGCGCAGCTGCGCCGCGTCCAGCCGTCCGATGATCCAGTGGTGGCCCTTCAGGTCACGAAGGCCTTCATCGACACCGGTGGCTTCGGAGATGGTTTTTCGTGGTACACGTCTGTGATCCGTGGCCGTCTCGTCACCCCGATCGGCGAATCGACGGCCTTCGTGGCCGATTGGGGAGTCTCCCTCGCGGGAGTGGGCTCCGAGTCGGACGCTACGCTCGCGAACCCGGAGCTCGGGATCACCTTCATCGACGACGACGGAGCGTCCAGTGGCTTCGTTTCGGTGATTCTCCCTCTCGCCAAGACGATCGGTGAAGAGGGCGGCTTCGGCTTCGGCGGATCAACGGCGACCGCCATCTTGTCCGACCCGATCTGGCTCGAACGGTTCGCCCCGGATCTGTTGTCCCTGAATGCTGGGATCACCCCGTCCAGCGCCATCGGGGACGGCGACGCGACGCGCTTGAACTATGAGCTTACCGGGTCGTTTCTGATGCCCACGGAGGACGGAGGGGAAAACGAGTTCTTCGCTCGCTACGGCTTCGGCATCTCGCACGCCCTCGAAAGCGTCCGGTTGCGAGCCGACGTCAACGGGATCGCGGTGTTGAGTGAGGGCGACCTGGACTTCGGTGAGCGCACCATTCACGAGCTTTTCCTCGGTATCGAGGGCGTCGATGGCGGCCCCGGCTTTTTCGTGAAGGTGCCGCTCGACGAGAACTTCGACAGCGTCGATGCCGTCATCGGCGCCACGTTGGTCTTTTGACCGACCTACGTTGCGGCGGGGGCGGTCGGCCGCTCCCGCCGCCCACCCTTCCGTTCGGCCGAAGCCCGGCCGTAAGGACTACCGCACCACCACCGCCACGCCGTACGGATCGTTGCCGACTCCGGTGACGGTCGCCACGACCCGGCGCATCTCGAGGTCGATGACGTACAGGTAGCCCACCTCCTGGCTGTACGGTCGGACGCCTGGCCCTCCGCTGACAAGGGCGTACCGACCATCAGGTGTGATTGCCACGCCCTTCGGGCGGGCGGGTCGACCGTCGGCGCGGAGAAGAGGGATGCGGGCGATCTCCGGAGCGGCGTCCCCCTCGAGGGCTTGCTCGAGGCTTACAATGGAGACGTTGTCGGCGCGAATGTTCGCCACGACCACGTGCTGACCATCCGGCGTGACCGCTGCCATGAGAGGGTGGGTTTCCTGCGACGGATCGTCGGTGCCGACGAGCACTCGGGCCACTTCGGCATCCTCCGCCCCGATCCGCGCTCGATCGACGTCGAGGATGGAGAGGCTGTTTCCCGCGGTGCCGTCCAGCTGACTGCCGCCGTTGGACACGATGACATGCCGACGGTCGGGCGTGGATGTCATCCCCCACGGGCCGCGCTGGACCGGGATTCGATGGAGCTCCGCGCCCACGTCGCCCCGCAACGCCATCTCAAGGTCGATGACCGAAACGTCATTGGTGCCCCCATTGGCTGTGAAGGCATAGCGCGTCCCATCGGCCGCCGTCCCGATGGCCAGGCCGTTGTTGTCGGGAAAGCAGCCCCAGCTCGGATCCGGAGAAAGGACGGCGATACCGCGGGGTGGCCCGTGCGGCGCCTCGTACGGCACCGGGTAGTCGGGGCAGGCGTGGCCTGGAGAGCCCAAGGCCAATTCCACGGTCCCCCGGAGACTCCCGGTCCGCCGGTCCACGAAGGTCACGCGGTTCCCGCCGTCCTCGGTGAGCCAGTTTTCGGCGTTGGAGACGACAAGGAGGTCGTCCAGGATCGCCACGCCCAGCGAGCCGAAACCGCCCGAGTCCATGACGCGCTCCAAGGCCACGTCAGTGCGGTCGTTTGCCGGGTCCAGGGCCGCCTCGGCGTCGAGGACCGTGATGGCGCCCCGACCCCCGTGTTGTCGGAACGCTTCGTTGTCGATCGCTCCGTGGTGATTCACCACGTAGACCGTTGCTCCGTCTGCGCTGACGACGAGGTTTGCCGGGTCCCCCAAGGGCCTCCCATTCAGACCGTCCAGGGCCACCTTATGACGTGCGATAATGGCATTGGACGTCCCATCGTTCCTGGCTTCCAAGGCCCGATCCAAGGAGATGGAGTACAGGTAGGGCAGTCGCCGCCCGGCCACGAGTACGAACGTCTCCTGGGCCATCGACGCCACAGGTGCCGCTCCGGATGCCACGAGGACCGCGGCGACGAGGAGGGCGTTTCGGGGTACGTTCGACCATCGTCGCATTCCGCCCCGCCGGAGGCTTGTCATGTTTGCGCCGTTCTCCATTACGTCTCCCGTCCTGCGTTTCGAAGGTGACAACGGATGGTACTACGTACCGTTCGACGAGGAGGACAGCGAGTCCTTCCGACCGCTGGTCACGGAGACCTGGCCGGCACTCCTCAAGGTGAGGGCTCGAATAGGCGACCATGCGTGGACCGCTACGGTCATGCCCATCAAGGACGGCCCGCTCTTCGTTGCCCTCACCGCGCCAGTACGACGCCGACTGGGCATCGAAGAGGGCCAGGTGGTCACCGTCAACGTCGAGCCCCTCTGACCCGGGGGTCCCGCGCGGGCATCGGTGCGATCCCG
>CALJKZ010000182.1 GCA_937983085.1 uncultured Gemmatimonadales bacterium | reverse complement strand
GCTGCTCAACATCCTGCAGGCGCGCTGCGAGGAACTCGGCGTCAAGCTGGTCTTCGAGACCGAGGTGCTCAGCGACGAGGACTTCCCCGACGCCGACCTGATCGTCGCCAGCGACGGCATCAACTCGCGCATCCGCGCGCGCCAGGTGCACCGCCCGCACGGGCGGCACTCGGACGCCGACGATGCCCGCTACGCGCGGCCCGAACGCCAGGACGCGCGCGTGGACCGTCGCCGCTTCGTCCGCCACCAGGGCGACGACCATCTGCCCGTCCTCGGCCGATTCCTGCGCCTCGACGACGATGTAGTCGCCGTCGCGGATCTGCTCCTCGATCATGGAATTCCCCTCGACTCGCAGGACGTAGTTGTCCCGTCGCCGGCTCACCATGTCCGGGGGCACGGCCAGGGTCTCGGTGTCCTGGACGGCTTCGATGGGCAGTCCGGCGGCCACCGAACCCAGGAGGGGGAGTTCCAGTACGGGAGTGTCCGTCTCGTGGCCCACGAGCTCGATGGAACGGCTCTCGTTGTAGGACTTCCGGATGTAACCCTTGCGCTCCAGATTGCTGAGATGCTCGTGCACCGTGGCGAGGGAAGAGTACCCGAAGTGCTCGGCGATCTCCTCGAAGCTCGGCGCGTACCCCTGATCGTCGATGAACGACTCGATGTAGTCGAGGATCTCTTTCTGTCGCTTGGTGAGGGGCATGGAGCCCTCCCTGCGTGCGGTGGGGAACCCGAATAAGAACCGAAGTAAGGTTACCCGAACGTTGACCGAAACGCAAGGACACGCGGCCCTTCCAGGGATCCTCGCGCAGATCGTCCAGACAAAGACCGAGGAGTTGCGCGAGTTGGAGGGGCGCCGGGCTGAACTCGAAGCCGCGGTGGGCGACGCGCCCCCGCCTCGAGGTTTTGCCGACGCTCTCGGCTCGGGAGGCACCGTCTCCCTCATCGCCGAGTGCAAGCGCCGCTCTCCCGGCGCGGGGGAGATCCGGCCCGATCTCGTGCCGGAGGAGCTGGTCCGTGGCTACGAGGGCGCCGGTGCTTCAGCTCTGTCGGTACTCACCGACGGTCCCTACTTCGGCGGCTCTCTCGACGACCTACGGGCCATCGGGCGGGCCTCGACGCTCCCCCGGCTCCGGAAGGACTTCACCCTCGATCCCCTCCACGTCCTCGAGGCACGGTCAGCGGGAGCCGACGCCGTCCTCCTCATCGTCCGCATCCTCGACGACGCGAGCCTCCGGAGTCTCCATCAGGAGGCGGTGGGACTGGGCATGGACGTGCTGGTGGAGGTGCACGATAGGCACGAGCTCCACCGGGCCCTGGCCCTCGACCTGCACCTGTTGGGCATCAACAATCGGGACCTCTCGACCTTCACCACCGATCTGGCCACCACCGAGCGTCTGTTGGAGGACGTCCCCGACGACGTCCTGGTGGTCTCGGAGAGCGGGATCCGGAACCGTGACGACGTGGCGCGCCTCGGTTCGTGGGGCGTCGACGCCATCCTCGTAGGAGAGTCGCTTCTCCGTGCGGACGATCCCTCGGAGGCCACGCGCAGCCTGAGCGGGGTCCCCCGACGGACGCGAGCCGACGCCGGCACGTCAGCGTGACGCACTCCCCGGGCGACGGTCTCCGCGTGAAGATCTGCGGGCTCACGACTAACGAAGATGCCCGGTCAGCGGAACGCCTGGGTGCAGATCTTCTCGGCGTGGTCCTCACGCCGGGATTCGGCCGCAGCGTGCCCGTAGGCAGCGCCGGGGGCGTCGTGGCCGGCACCCGTGTCCCGCGTGTGGCGGTCCTGGTGGATCCCTCGCCGGAGGACGCAGAGGCAGCCGCAACCGCCATCGACGCCACGGTCCTGCAACTCCACGGGGACGAGGGGCCGGAGCTGGTGCGCGAGATCCGGTCTCGGGGCGCATGGGTCCTCTGGAAGGCGGTCCGTGCCCGCTCCCTCGCCGATGTGGAGCGGGTCGTGGAGTCCCTCGGCCCCCAGGTCGACGGCATTCTCGTCGAGGGCTGGCGGGAAGGGGTCGTGGGGGGTGCCGGAGTGGTGGTCGATCTGGACCCCGTAGCCGTCCGAGGGGCCATCCCCGGGGCGTTGGACCTCATCCTCGCGGGGGGACTCCAGCCGACCACGGTGTCCGACGCAGTGGCACGCTTCCGCCCCGACGTGGTAGATGTCTCGTCGGGGGTCGAGAGCACCGTGGGACGGAAGGACGCCGGACTCGTCGAGGCGTTCATCGCGGCGGCAAAAGGCACCCGCACCACCCCGTGATGTCGGCAGCCGATCTTCCTCTTTCTTCGAACCCCCCACACACGTCGTGAACTCCCCTGCCAGTCCACCCGGCCAACGCTTCGGCGCCTTCGGTGGACGCTATGTACCCGAAACGCTGATCACGGCCTTGGACGAGGTCGTGTCCGCGTACGAGGAAGCCCGCGTCGACCCGGCATTCCAGAGGGAGCTGGCGGCGCTGAGCGCTGACTTCGTGGGACGTCCGACCCCCCTCTACCATGCCCGCAGGTTCGGGGAGGCGGTGGGCAACGACGCCGTGTACCTCAAGCGCGAGGATCTGAACCACACCGGCGCCCACAAGATCAACAACACCATGGGCCAGGCCCTCCTGGCTCGCCGGATGGGAAAGAAGAGGATCATCGCCGAGACCGGGGCCGGTCAGCACGGGGTCGCCACGGCGACGGCGTGCGCCCTCTTCGACATGGAATGTGTGGTCTACATGGGCGCCGAGGACGTGGAGCGTCAGGCGCTGAACGTCTATCGCATGGAGCTCCTCGGGGCGGAGGTTCGCCCGGTGTCGTCGGGCACGAAGACCCTCAAGGACGCTACCAACGAGGCCATTCGCGACTGGGTGACCCACGTCGAGACCACTCACTACATCATCGGGTCGGTGGTGGGCCCGGATCCCTTCCCACGGATGGTCCGGGACTTCCAGGCCGTCATCGGGCACGAGGCCCGGGCGCAGATCCAGGAGGTGGCGGGTCGGTTGCCCGCTGCGGTCGTGGCGTGCGTGGGAGGCGGGTCGAACGCCATGGGGATCTTCCACGCCTTCGTGCCCGACGAAGCGGTGCGTTTGGTCGGGGTGGAGGCGGGCGGAGACGGCGTCGAAACCGGTCGGCATTCGGCCAGCCTCGCCGCCGGATCTCCGGGTGTTCTCCACGGCTCCCTCAGCTATCTTCTCCAGGATGACGACGGTCAGGTGGCGCCAGCCCACTCGATCTCCGCCGGGCTCGACTACCCGGGTGTCGGACCGGAGCACTCGTTCCTAAAGGATTCGGGTCGAGCGGACTACACTTACGTTACGGACGACGAGGCGTTGAAGGCTTTCCATCGACTCTCTGAGCTGGAGGGTATCATCCCCGCGCTCGAAACCGCTCACGCGCTGGCTCACGTCATGGAGCACGGGTCGTCGTACCCGGGTCCCGTCGTCCTCTGTCTGTCGGGGCGGGGCGACAAGGACGTCGCGCACGTCGCCAGGACCGAGGGACGCGGTAGCATTCTGTGAGGAGCCGCGCGTGACGGACGCCATGGAGCCGGCGGGGATTCCCGAGGAAGGCCTGGACTGGGACGAGTCCAGCCTGCCCGTGGACGAGGTCCGCTCCTTGTTCGTCACGTTGGGCAAGGCGTTCCGCGCCTATCAGCTGTACGACGAGAACAACCCGGTCCGTCAGCGCTTCGTCGAAACGCTGCGCGGTGAGCTCAAGGCCCTCTGGCAGGAGCTCGACACCCTCACCGTCACCATGGACGAGGACCGGATCTACCTTGGCGGATCCGAGGTCTACCACTCCGAGTCCAGGAACGATTCCCTGGCCTTCCTCTTCTTCAAGGACGGGGTCCGGGAGGTGACGTTCCTTCCGGGAATCGAGTCCGAAGAGCTGGACACCTTCCTCGGCGTGCTGCAAAAGGCCCGAAAGCTCGTCCCCGAAGGCGACGATCTCCTGACGGTGCTGTGGGAAGCGGAGATGGTGTACTTCCAGTACCAGTACGTCGACCTCCTGGCGGAAGGAGTGGAGCTTCCTGGCGTGGGCGCGGGCAACACCGGCGCCGAACTCCAGGCCGCGTTGGAGGCCGAGGACGAGGAGATCGCGGCGCAGGAGGCGGGCGGGGGTGCAGAGGCGGCGCCCGACTCGCCCCAGACCGTCCAGCAGGACGACTTCAATCCGACGCTCTACGTCCTGGATGCCCGGGAGATGGAGCATCTCCGGGGCGAGCTCGAGGCTGAGATGGCCCGGGACACCCGGTCGGACGTCCTCAAGGCGCTCTTCGACCGGCTGGAGGAGCCGGACAACCGCGAACGCCAGTCCGAGATCCTGGGCATCCTGGAGACCCTCCTCCCCAACTTCCTGAGTCGGGGCAAGCTGGTGGCCGCGACCAACGTTCTCCGCGAGCTCCGCCGACTCGAGCAGATCGACGGGATGTTCGACGAGCAGCGCCTGGTCGAATCGCGTCAGATCCTCGACGGCATCAGTTCGGTGGAGGCCATCGAGGAGCTCATGCAGGCGCTCTACGGCGGGACGATTCGGGCTTCGCCGAATCAGCTCGCGGGCTTTCTCCAGTTCCTGCGCGGTACGGCCCTGGCGCCGCTCCTACGGGAGTCGGAGATCGTCGAGCACAAGGAGTTGCAGGCCGTGCTGCGGAAGGCGGTGCAGGGCATCGCCGCGCAGAACCAGAAATCCCTCGTCGCCCTCCTGGAACAGGACGATCCGCTGGTGGCCGCCGCGGCCGCGAAGCTCGCCGCCGAGATGAAGATCTCGGAGGCCGGCCCTGCCATGGCCAGGCTCTTCGATCATGCCGACCCCGCCGTGCGGCTGGCCGCCATCGAGGCCGCCACCGTGCTCAAGGCGTCGACCGTCGCCTCCGGCTTGGAAGGTCGTCTCCAGGACGAGGAGCGGGACGTGCGGATCGCGGCGGCGCGGGCCCTCGCGGAGATCCGGTATCCGCCAGCGGCGGCCACCCTCGCCGCCATCATCGGCGGAAAGAAGATCCGCGCCGCCGACATCTCGGAGAAGGTCGCCGTCTTCGAGGCGTACGGGACGGTGGCGGGAGAGGACGGCATCCGCCTCCTCGACTCGCTGCTCAACGGAAAAGGCGGTCTCCTGGGGAAGAAGGAGTCCACCGAGATCCGAGCCGCTGCAGCTCTGGGCCTGGGGTGCGTGGCGACGCCGGAAGCCAGGGCGGCCCTCGAGCGAGCCACCCAGGACGAGGACCCGGTGGTCCGTAGCAACGTCAACCGGGCGCTCCGGGAGGACGGATAGATGAGCGAGAGCACCCTGAACTATCAGGAGTTGGGCCGAAAGCTGCTCACGGCGCTCTTCGGGGCCCAGAGCGCGCTCAAGCTCTATCCTGTGGAGAACGAGACGGTGCAGCAGGCCCTCACCGAGCTCCACCGCATCGTCGACGGGATCGTCCAGGTCGAGGGCTCGGCCGAGATCCGCGTGGTCGGGGACTTCTTCTTCCTCAACGAGACCCGCCTACGACTCGATCTCACCAACTTCTCGACCTTCGGAGCCTTCGCGGGCGCCCTGTCGGGACACGGCATCGGCGCCGTCGAAATCGTCCATGGCGTCCAGCGCTCGGAGTGGGCGCCGTTCATCTCCATGCTCCTGCGGCCCGCTGGCGAGGACGACCCGTACGGAGTCTTCGCCGAGCGCTTCGCCGACGCGCCGGTGGAGCACATCTCCATCCGGCCGGCCACCGAGGTGGAGGAGCCCCAGGACGACGAGGAGGCCATCACGGCGGCCAAGCGTACGTACGCCCAATCCGTGAAGGTCGCCCAGGAGGTCATGGGCGACATGCGGATCGGAAAGGCCGTGAACGTCCGCAAGGTGAAGCGGGCGGTACAGGGCATCGTGGATCAAGTCCTGAGCAACGAGTCGTCCATGGTCACCATGACGACGCTACGCGACTTCGACGAGTACACGTTCACCCATTCGGTGAACGTCTCGATCTTCAGCGTCATCATCGGGCAGCGTCTCGGTCTCGACCGGATGCAACTGTACGAACTCGGTCTCGGCGCCCTCTTCCACGACATCGGCAAGCAGCGGCTCCCGTCGGAGCTCATCAACAAGAGCGGCAGCCTCACCGACGAGGAGTGGTCCCTCCTGCAGAGCCATCCCACCGAAGGACTGCTCCTCCTCTTCGAGATGCACGGCTTCACCGACATGCCGTACCGTCAGATGCTCATGGCGTACGAGCACCACATGAAGACGGATCTCACGGGGTATCCCCCGAACAAGCGGGATCGCCAGATCAGCCTCTTTTCGCGGATCTGCGCCGTGGCCGACTCGTTCGACGCCGGGACGTCCGTGCGCAGCTACCAGTACGAGCCGTGGCCGCCCGACGCTGTCCTCCAGGAGATGCGGGACAACCCGAAGCGGGGCCTCGATCCGCTCATCGTGAAGGTCCTCATCTCGGCTACCGGGGTCTATCCGGTGGGGACGCTTGTCATTCTCGATACCCACGAACTCGCGGTGGTCTCGCAGGTGAACCCGGACCCCGATCTTCTTCACCGGCCCAAGGTCCGCGTCATTTCCGACCCCATGGGGCTGCCCCTTCCCGAGCCCAAGACCGTCGACCTCGCGCAGGCCGACGCGTCGGGCAAGGCCGTCCATCAGATCATCAAGACGACGGATCCCCAGAAGTACGGGATCCGGGTCAGCGACTACCTCCTTTCGTGATCTCCGCCGCCTTCGCGTCCCGGCGCTCCGAGGGCCGGGCCGCCCTCGTGCCGTATTTCACCGCGGGTCACCCCTCCGTCGATTCCACGGTGGACGTCCTGTCGGCCCTCAGCGAAGCCGGTGCCGACGTCATCGAGCTGGGCATCCCGTTCTCGGACCCGCTGGCCGACGGGCCCACCATCCAGAAGTCGTCCTTCGACTCCCTTGCGAACGGGACGACCGTCGAAGGGGTCCTCCGGGATCTGGCGGACTTCCGGTCGTCCCACGGTACACCGGTCGTTCTCTTCACCTACCTGAATCCGGTGCTCCGCCACGGCATCGACGCCTTCCTCCGGGAAGCCGCGGAGGCTGGCGCCAACGGCCTTCTCCTCACCGACCTCCCCACCGGGGCCGACCCGGAACTGGAAGGTCGCATCGTGGCGTCGGATCTCGACCTCATCCGCCTCATCGCACCGACGACGCCCCTCGAACGGGTGCCTCGGGTCGCCGAGGGTGGCTCGGGCTTCGTCTACTACATCTCCCGGACGGGCGTCACGGGGGCGAGGCACGAACTCAGGGAAGAACTCCACGACGAGATCCGGGCCATCCAGGATGCCGTGGACCTTCCGGTGGCCGTCGGCTTCGGCATCTCCACCCCGGAGCAGGCGGCTGCGGTAGGCACCGTGGCGGACGGTGTGGTCGTCGGTAGCGCTTTGGTGCAGCGGCTTGGCGATGAGGGCATCGACCGAGGGGCGGCCTTCATCCGATCGCTTCGCGACGGGTTGGACGCCGGGCGGTAAGCCTCGTCACTCCTCGTCGACGAGGGCCTCCAGCAGCTCCTCGTCCGGACGCACGAAGATGGTCTGCACGCGGTCCGGCACCACCGAGCCCGGCGCCGAGCCCCGGGGCTTTCGGACGTACTTTCGCCGGGTCCAGTCCACGGGCACGCTGGTTGACGTCCGGGCCTTGGAGTGGAGGGCCGCAAGGACGCCTGCCTGAGCCAGGTCCCGAGCGGGAGGATTTCCGTCGGCGTTCCAGCGGAGGATGACGTGGGCTCCCGCGGTGTGTCGAGCGTGGAGCCACACGTCGTCGGGGGCCGAGTGCCGGAAGGTCAGGTCGTCGTTGTGCTTGGCTCCTCGTCCCACCCGGATCTCCAGACCGCCGCTGCTCCGATAGGCCTTATACGGCAGG
Organism: uncultured Gemmatimonadales bacterium; assembly: GCA_937983085.1. GTDB lineage: Bacteria > Gemmatimonadota > Gemmatimonadetes > Longimicrobiales > Gaopeijiaceae > UBA2589. Next base: position 4,947 of record CALJKZ010000182.1, on the reverse strand, counting down.
GAAGGCGCTTTGCCTCCCTTCTGGGATCGCTTGCGCGCGGGGAGCGCCTTGCTCAACGCCTCGACGTCCACCGTCCCCGCCAGGGCGTCGGCTCGTAGGCTCTCCAGTCGCGCGAGCCGGCTCTCCACCTTCTCCACCAGGGCGGGAATCCGCTCGGCGGCTCGCTCCGACCGGGCCGCCCTGTCGTAGTACGCCGCCGCGTTCTCGTCGGGCCGGAGCTCGGGGTCGAGGGCGACCTGGACGGGCTCACGGTCAAAGCCGGTCAGGGTCGCCGTCTCGACGCCCGAAGGGAGTTCGGAGAAGCGTGCCAGGATGAGATCGCCGATGGCGCGCAGGGCGGCTGGGTCCTCGCGGCCCTCGAGTTCGGCGCGGAGAGCGGAGCGCCTGCGCTCTTCGTGGGCGACCGCGTCGTCGAGACGTGCCATGAGCTCCGGCGGGACCGAGAGGGCGGGAGCCACCGTGGCGGCGTCGGTCCGCGACCGGGTGGCCTCCTCCACGGCGTGCACCAGGTCGGAGACGGTGCGCGACGAATGACCCAGAAGGGCGATTGGGTAGGGCTGGACGCCACGGTCGGTGTCGAGCAGATGCGCGCCCTCGGCCGCACCGTGGGCCCCGGCCCCCGCCTCGGGTGACGGACTGCGCTCCACCATACCCAGAACTACGCGTCGCCAGGTTCGCCAGCCCTCGTCCAGTGAAGGCTCCAGAAACGTCCCGGCGTTTAGGGGTGACGTCCACGCCACCCGGCTCACCAGAACGCGCTGCCGGTCGGGGGGCGGCACCGATTCGAGTAGACCCAACCAATCGTCCAATGCCAGCTCGCCGTCGGCTCCCAGGCGCCCGGTCGGCGGAGGCGGGGTCCATTGCTGCCCGACGGCGAAGGGGCGCTCCCCACCTCGTCGAACGAGCACGTGACGCATGGTGCGCTCCGCGCCTTCGGTCACCGCGGCGTTGAGTCGGTTGCCCATGAGCTCGACGAGAATCTCGACGCCGGCGGCGCTCTTGCCGCCCCCGACCAGTTCAAACCGGATCAGTCGTTCGTCGGCGGGGGCGTCCACCCTCCGGACGCGCGCCTTCAGGCGAACGTCGCTTCCCGTGGGCTCGATGGCGTCCCGTACCAACACGGTCGCTCGCGAGGGATGCAGACGCCACACGAGGGAAGCGTCCCGGAAGAGCAGGACCAGGTCCCGGCGCTCTCCGTCGAGGCGGATGGCGCGCAGCCGTGCCCCCTCGAACCGGCGGTGCAACGACCGGGCGAGGTGGTGGACGAGGAGGGAATCCCAGCGGATGGACATTCGGGGAAGATAATCGCCCACCAAGAGGCTGGAGTCGGCTCCCCCGTCCACATAAGCTTGGGGCGTGTTTCATCCCGCCCATCCGTCCGACGAGCCTCGGAGTACCGCCTCACCGTGAGCCACCACCGCATCGTGGAGGACGCCGCAGAAGGCCGGTTACCCGAGTGGGCCGTGGCCGGCGAGGGCCGGCGAGCCCACATGTCCCGAGTGGCCGACCTCATGGGTTCCTGGGCAGCGGCGTCGGGCCTCGGCACCTCCGACGTCGTCCGCTGGCGCGCCGCGGCTCACCTCCACGATGTGCTTCGCGACTCCGACCCCGAGGCGCTGAGGGCTCGGGTGCCCCCCGCCGTGCAGTCGTTCCAGGGGCCACTGCTCCACGGCCCCGCGGCCGCCGAGCGGCTCAGGATCGAAGGCGTCGAAGACGGAGAACTGCTCATGGCGGTGGCCTACCACACCGTCGGCAGTCCCGACTTCGGGCGTCTCGGCCGCGCGCTCTACGCCGCCGACTTCCTGGAGCCCGGTCGGGCGATCCTGCCCGAATGGCGAGCCGGACTTCGTGATCGGGTACCCGCCGACTTGGACGGCGTCGTCTTCGAGATCCTGGGCGCGCGCATTCGGCACCGGGTCGAGCAGGGTGGCCGAGTCCTCGGTCAGACCCTGGACTTCTGGAACCGGATGGTGGAGGAGCGAGAGTGAGCCCACCGCGAAGGGCAGGGAAGGGAAAGGGCCGCGGCGGGAGGGCGAGTGGCCGGCCCAAGCGTTCCGGGAGCGCGAAGAAGACGCGCGCTCGGCGGAAGAAGGGAGTGGTGTCCGCCATTCGCCTCAGCCTGGGCGTGGTCGTGGTGACGCTGGTGGCGGCAGTGGGCGTGAATCTTTCCCTCATGGAGACCGACGATATCGACACCGTCGCCGACCGGGCCCAGCGCTGGGCCGGCGAGCGCGTGCGCATCGAAGTACTCAATGCCGGCGGGGTCTCGGGCATGGCCCGGGAAGCCACGGAGGTGCTCAGAGAGGCCGGGTTCGACGTAGTCACTTTCGGTAATGCAGCGGCCTTCGATTCGCTCCGGGCCTCGGAGGTCGTGGACCGGGTCGGACGGTCCGACATCGCCCGCGCCGTTGCCACGGCCATCGGAATCGATAACGTCCAATCCGACCCCGATCCGAACCTCTTCGTCGAAGTCACCGTACTAGTAGGTCGGGATTGGGTCGGGCCGGACGGGATCGGGGTGGCGGAGCCCCTCGTCGGAGACGACGCCTGGTGGGACCCACGCACCTGGTTTTGAACCGGAGCCTCGTTCAGGGGCTGGAGAGATAGATGGCGAAAAAGGACGGGAAGGAGAGCCGCGAGGAGCGTCGGGCCCGGCGCAAGGAGGCGGAGAAGGCTCAACAGTCCAGTTCGGCGATGGAGTGGACCAAGTCCATCGCCATCGCCGTCGTCCTCTTCCTCATCCTCCGTAGCTTCCTCGTTCAGACGTTCGTCATCACGTCGGGATCGATGGAAGACACCCTCCTCGTGGGCGACATGCTCATGGTGAATCGGGCGGCCATGGGCTCACCGATCCCCGGCACCAGCCTCAGGATTCCCGGCTATTCGCAGCCCGAGCGAGGCGACATCCTCGTCTTCGATCCGCCCCACGAGGAGACGTTGAAGCTCATCAAGCGACTCGTCGGGATGCCAGGCGACACGCTGGAGATGCGCAATCGCGTACTCTACTTGAACGGCGACCTCGTGGACGAGCCGTATGCCGTCCACTCCGACCAGCCCGACGAGATGCACCCCTGGATGTCGTGGCAACGCGACCACCTCGTCGACGGCGTCGACCCCAGGTCGTATGCGCCCACCCGCGACACCTGGGGACCCATCGTGGTCCCCGAGGGTCACTACTTCATGCTGGGAGACAACCGCGAGAAGAGTTTCGACTCCCGGTATTGGGGACTTCTCGAAGACTGGCGCCTCGAGGGTCGTGCCGTATTCACGTACTACTCGTACAACAAGGACTCGTATCGCCCGTTCCCTGCGCTCCGCGAGGTGCGCTGGAACCGGATCGGGCGAGGCATCTCCTGAGGTCATGACTCCGTTGACACGACTCCGCCGTCGAGCGATTCGTACTCATGGGTCGAGGCCGTAGGAGGGTACCATGAAGCGATGGAGGACTACTGCGCGGGGCGTCAGTTCCCTTGCGCTCGCCATCGCACAGATCGGCGTCTTCATGCTGCCGGCGCTCGACGCCCATCTCGAGGCCCGCACGCTGGACGTGGGTACCCACATCGAGGCGCCGGAGACCGAGTGCCACACGGGTCACGACGACCTGTACTGTCAGGTGCTACGGTCCCTGGGACACGGCACACCGGCCCCCCGCGGTGTCCGGCCAGGCATTGCGGACATGGCCTTGGTGGCCGGTCAGCGTGCGGCCGCTTCCCCCGAGTACGCGCGGGCTCGCCTCCACGGAGCGGCTGGCCCAAGGGCTCCACCCCTCGGATAGTCCCGCCAGGCTCTGCCTGGCGTCCGCGACGCAGGAGCGCCTCGCTCCTGAAGCACCGCCCGTATCCCGCTGGGACGTGGCGGTCAGCCCTTCATCCATCGCGTATCTACTCCGAGGAAGAACCAACCATGTTTCGCAGATCTCTGACCGTACCCGCTGCCGCCCTCGCGGCCACGGCCTTTTTCGCCGCCTGTGACGATCCGACGGCTCCCGTTCCGAATGACCAGGAGCTCATCACCGACGTCGTCATCACGCTGACGCCCGTCGGCGGTGGAACGGCCATTACGTCGACCATCGCCGATCCCGACGGCCCGGGGCCGACGAGTCCAAACGCCCAGACCGCCGCCATCGTACTCACCCCCGGGATGACGTACGACGGCATGGTGGAGTTTTTCGATCGCTCCGATCCTTCCGATCCGGAGGACATCACGGTAGAGGTGGAGACGGAGGCCGAGGAGCACCGTGTCTTCCATCTTCTGTCGGGTCTCACGGGCGTGACCATTCCCGAGGACTCCCTGGACGAGGACGGCACCGGAGCTCCGCTGGGCCTGACCTTCCAGGTCGTGGTGGATGCGGGAGCATCGGGCTCGGGAGAGGTTCGCATCATCCTGAGTCACTATGACGAGCAGCCCAAGGGTGATGGCAGTGTGCAGAGCGACGAGACGGATGCGGACGTCAGCTTCGACGTATCGGTATCCTGACGTGATGGGTCGGAGCGTTCGCGCAGTGCGGGCGGGCGCTCCGACACGTCGCTTGGCCGGTCGAGCGCTCGGCTGGCTCGTCGGTCTGGTGGTCATGTCGACAGCAGCGGCGTCGCCGACTTCCGCCCAACAGGCGTGGTCCCTGGTGGGTCGCGTGGTGGACGCCGCTACGGGGCAGGCCGTGCCCTCGGCCCGCGTGCACTGGGTCGAAGGCGATCGCGACGTCCTGTCCGACGACACCGGGCGCTTCGCGCTGCTGGATCTTCATGCCCGGTCCGTGACGCTCCTCGTGGAGGCCCTCGGGTACGCGTCCGAGACGTGGGAGGTCTCTTCGGCCGACGACGATCGGACGGTGGAAATCCCGCTTACCGCCCAGGCCCTCCAGCTGGAAGGCATCGAGGTGGGTGTGCGCCAGTCCGCGCCCGACCTGCGCGTTGCTCAATCCACCACCCGGCTGACCCCCGCCGACGT